>JAWJLM010000061.1 GCA_040191315.1 Bacillaceae bacterium S4-13-56
TAGCAATAATGGTCTATTTTAGTTTAGCATTCACAAATGATTGAAATGCATTCATTTCTGGTATGTCTTTATCTTGATTTTCGTACATTTTTTTACCTCCTTTCTTTGTTATTATGAGAATTTATAATGGGATTTATGAATATAAAAGGTGAAATCAAAAAGTTATACTGTTATACAACAGTGGTCATTCTGTATTAATGTTATTGATTTCGTTTTCAAACCTGTAATACCAATAATAATTTAAGGATGATAAAATGTGTATTACTAAAAAAAATGAAAAAATAGACACAACTATGACATTTATCACATACAGCTCCCGTTCTCTTTTTTATAATAAAATTAACGTTATGTTCCTAATTATAGAATGTTTCTTAGGTGGGAATAAATGGAGGGGGAGTAAAATGTCAATATTACCAAAAAAGAATGAGCTTGGTTTCTTTGAAATTCGACTTGAATCAATCGGTGGGTTAGGGGCAAACCTTGCTGGAAAAATGTTAGCTGAGGCGGGCGTTTTAGGTCACGGTTTAAATGGCTCGAATTTTTCATCCTATGGATCAGAGAAAAAGGGATCTCCAGTCAAAAGTTTTATTCGTTTTTGCGATCCAGATATAGAAATAAGAGCACATTCACCTATAGAACAACCACATGTTGTTGGAATTTTTCATGAAGCACTTTATAAAACGGTGGATGTAGTTAGTGGATTAGATCCACACGGAATTGTTCTAGTAAACAGTACAAGAGATTTCGATTCCGTTCGTAAGGATTTGAATTTAGAATATGGAACCTTAGCAGTAGTTGACGCCCTTGGAATTGCTGTAGAAGAGAAGACAAGAGTAAATACTGCTATGTTGGGAGCGTTATATAGAATCGTTGAATTTTTAGACCCGGATTCCATGAGAAGTGTTATCCGAAAAACTTTTGAGAAAAAATATCCTCATCTAGTTGATGGAAATATTAATACTTTTAATCGTGGTTATAATGAGGTTCAATTTAAAACATATGCCGTACCCGAGGATGCTGCGCACAAAAGGTTTGAAAGAAAAGAACCTCGACTTGGGTATTTGACACAAGAAATGGGTGGAATCATTACCTCTCAGGCAAATAGTATTCAAAAAGATCTTAGTGGATCACGACAAGGATTTCTTCCCAATTTCGAAATGGAAAAATGTATTAACTGTGCTCAATGTGATACCGTTTGTCCTGACTTTTGTTTTGTTTGGGAAGAAGGAGAAGACAAAAGAGGGAGAAAGCAAATGTTTCTTAAAGGAATCGATTATCAATATTGTAAGGGCTGCTTAAAATGTATTGAAGCCTGTCCTACGGATGCATTATCTGAAATGCGTGAAGTTCTTGGTTTCAGTGAAGAAAATAGAGTGAAGCAGAATTTCCCTTATTTGGAAGGAGTGACCCAATAATGGCGACTTTAGAGGAGAAAGTATCAAGTTCAAGGCAAGCAGAGCAAGAAATTATTTTTGAATCTGGAAATGAAATGGCTGCAAAAGCTGCCGCTCAAATAAATTATCATGTGATGGGTTATTTCCCTATTACACCATCAACAGAAATTGCTCAATATTTAGATCAAATGAAGGCAAGGGGAGAGCATGACATTAAATTGATCCCTGCAGACGGGGAACATGGCTCAGCGGGTATTAATTACGGTGCGGCAGTCAGTGGTGCGCGTGTGTTTAATGCAACGAGTGCCAATGGATTAATGTATATGTTAGAGCAACTACCAGTTCAATCTGGTACGCGTTTTCCGATGGTTATGAATCTAGTAACTCGCTCTATCAGTGGTCCACTTGATATTAGAGGAGATCATTCTGATTTATATTATGCCTTAAATACAGGATGGGTTATCTTAACAGCAAGCACTCCACAAGCTGTTTATGATATGAATATTATGGCTTTAAAGGTTGCTGAACACTCAGATGTAAGATTACCTGTAATTGTAGCTTATGATGGTTTCTTTACTTCTCATCAGAAGCGAAAAGTGCAAATTTTCAAAAATAGAGAGGTCGTACAAACCTTTGTTGGGGAACGTCCCACTCATTATCCAAATGCTATTGATAAAGAGCATCCTGTAACGATCGGTGCTCATATGGATGGAAATGATCTAATTAATAATAACTACCAGCAATCTGAAGCTATTTACAGAGCGGGAGAAGTATATAAAGAGATTGCTAGAGAATATGCAAAATTATCAGGCCGTGAATATCCAACTATTGAAACGTATGGAATGGAAGATGCTGAAGTAGCGCTATTTTTAATAAACTCTGCAGCAGAAACTGCAAAAGATGTAGTTGATAAATATCGTCAACAAGGAATCAAGGTGGGAGTTATTAGCCCGAATGTAATCCGACCTTTCCCATCAGCCGAAATCCGTCAAGCCCTTAAGAATGTGAAAGCCCTTCTTGTTGGAGAGCGTGCAGATTCCTATGGCGCTAATGGTCCAAATATGACCCATGAAATAAAGTCTGCCCTTCAAGATGATAAGGAAAACCAAACGATTGTATTAAGTCGTGTCTTTGGTATCGGTGGTAAGGATTTCTTTGCTGATGATGCAGAAGAATTCTTTAATCAGGCATTAGAAGCTGCAGAAGTGGGCTTTGCTGCTAAACCATTTGATTACTATGGGATTATTCCGGGCAAAGAGGAAAATCGTTTAAAGCCCGTTATTAAACCACAACATACCGATGAATTCAAAACAGGTTTGATTCAAGTAACGAAAGATGAAGAAACAAATAAATTAAAGGTCAAAATCCCTCCACTTCGTGCTTTAACAACGAAACCTAAGAGACTAGGATCAGGACACGGGGCGTGCCCAGGATGTGGTATATTCCCTGGTTTAGAGCTGTTCTTTAAAGGTATTGAAGGGGATATTGTTGTACTATTCCAAACCGGATGTGGCTATGTAGTTTCAACTGCTTATCCACACTCTTCCCATAAACAAAGCTTTATTCATAATTTGTTTCAAAACGGTCCAGCTACTCTTTCAGGTACAGTTGAAGCATTCTTTGAATTAAAGCGTCGTGGAGAAATTCAAGTGGACGATGATTTCACATTTGTTATGGTCACTGGTGATGGAGGAATGGACATCGGAATGGGTTCAGCTATCGGTACTGCTCTTCGTAATCATAAAATGATTATTCTTGAATATGATAACGAAGGCTATATGAATACTGGATCACAAATGTCTTATTCTACTCCTCTTGGTCATATGACATCGACATCTGGAGTAGGAAAGACTCAACAAGGAAAGTCTTTCCATCATAAAGATACAGCTCAAATCATGGCTGCAACCAATATTCCATATGTATTCACTGGAACAGAGGCTTATCCGCAGGACCTAATTAAAAAAGCGGCAAAAGCGCAATGGTATGCACAAAATGAGGGGTTGGCTTATGGAAAATTATTAATTACTTGTCCTCTAAACTGGAAATCTGAGGACCGTTATGGGGAAACCATTATGAAAGCTGCTGTTGATTCTTGCTTCTTCCCACTGTATGAAGTAGAACATGGTGAAACAACTATAACAGTAAATCCGGAAGCGAAAAATAAACGTGTACCTGTAACAGAGTGGTTAAAGTATCTAGGAAAGTCAAAACATCTTCTTAAGGAAGAAAATGCTGTTCTATTAGAAAGCTTCGCTAACGAAGTTGAAAACCGTTGGAATCGCCTGAAAGCAAGACATGAAAGTCCATTTTTATAATAAATATTAAGCTAGTACAAATTTGTGCTAGCTTCTCTTTTTGAAATTTTAAATTTAGTACCTAAATTATTTTTTTACAAACTTTTTCATAGGATAATGGTAAAATAAAAGAATAGGACTAAAGACCATTTAATGGCAGTGATAGGGACTAAATAACCTGTTTTTAAACTTATATTGGAAGTGGTGTTCGACAATGGAACTACCTAATAAATTATTTGTTTCTCAAATCCAAGCTTACATACAATTAGGAGGAATTGTGACGGACGCCTTTTTCTTAATGAAAGTGGATAGAGCAGGAGATTTAAATGATTTTTCCTTTCGTTATTATTATATAAATGAGCAAGCTATGAATCTTGCTCAGCTAACTAAGGATCATATTGGAAAAACAATTGAGTATAGTATGCCAGCAGGAGATTTTGCTTTCCTTAATGAAAAATATATATTGGTTGCTCGTAATAAGGAATCAGTAACCTTTTCTGATAGCGTAGTATTATCCAGTGGTTTATACCAAACAGAAAGTAGTCTAATCCCTATCTTTGATGATAATCAAGAAGTAGAATACATATTGGGAATTACTAAAAATATTACTGAGAACCTCATGAAATCGAAAAATGTACGTTACATGGATAAACTTTATAATTCTTTTATTGATCACACCAATGATGGATTAGTGTTATTTAATTTGGAACAAAAGATATTAAAAGCGAATCAAGCATTTTATGATTTATTTGGATATACAAAACGAAAAGTCGTAGGGAAGAGGCTTGATGAATTAGAGCCCCAACTTAAGAAAGAACTGGAACATATCTTCAAGCAATTGAATCAGGGAATTAACATAAAGCGGTACGAAGGTATTTGGTATGCGGCAAATGGAGAACCTATCGATATTTCAATAAATTTCACACCTATTCCAGATGGCTTTGGAAAGATTATAGGGGTTGTCTCTATAGTGCAGGATATACGGGAGTTAGTTGAAACAAAAAGAGCGCTTCAAGAAAGTGAAGAGAGGTATCGGTTAATTGCAGACAATATGCACGATTTGATCCAAGTATTAAATAAGGATGGATTGATCGTCTATGCTTCTCCTTCACATAAGTTAATCCTAGGTATTTCTACTGAAAAGCTAGTTGGAACTAATGCTTTTGATCAAGTTCATCCTGATGATGCTCCAATCATGAAAAGAAAATTCAAGAAGATTTTTAATAAAAACTACATTTCTAATTTCGAATATCGGATACATAGTAAAAATAATCAGTGGTTATGGGTAGAGTCAAACTTGAGAGCGGTAAAAAATAATAATGGTGACATCTATCAAATCATATCTTCGACAAGGGACATATCTCGTAGAAAGAAAGTCGAAAATCGTTTAAAGCAAATGGCTTTTACGGACCATCTAACAGGCTTAACAAACCGAAGAGTTTTTCAACAAAAAGGTAGAAAGGCTCTTGCTGATGCAAAGCGAAAATCAGAAATGGTTGCTATTATGTACCTAGATGGGGACTATTTTAAAGAAATTAACGATAGGTTTGGGCATATGATTGGCGATGAGGTCCTAATTCTTCTCGGGGAACGACTAAAACAATCTATACGAGATAAAGATATTGTTGCAAGGATAGGTGGAGATGAGTTTGCTATTTTGATTCAAGATGTTGATTCGAATGAAGCTGTCGAAATCGTTGCAAAACGCATCATTCAAAATGTTATAGAACCATATAAGATTGAAGAGCATACGATAACCATGACAATGAGCATAGGGATCTCCATTTTTCCAACGCATGGGGTTAATATGAACGAATTGTTAAACCTTGCTGACCAAGCCCTTTATGAAGCGAAAAATAAAGGAAAAAACACGCTGGCTTTTTATGATCAAGTGAAAAAACAAACAAAGCAATGAGGAAAGGAAAATAAGAAAAGCATAATTGCACTAGACCATCTACGCTAACAATCAGTGGGGGACCCCACTGATAAGTTTCACTTTATGAAGAAGCCTTGCCAGATGGCAAGGCTTCAAATATTTATAATTAGGCAGTAACCTTGTTGTCTTTTTGGTAGAACTTGCGGATATATGGAAGTACGTAGTAGTCTAAACCGAATTTACCAGCGTTAGCACCAGCTACAGCAACGAAGATTGCTAGGAATACCATTTGAGCATTTGTGCTTACAGTTCCAGAGAATAGGAATGCGAAGTTCATAGTCATTCCCATAATGGTTGCAAAAGTAGTGAATATACCAGCGATAAGTGCAATACCTACTAATAATTCTCCCCACATGACTAGGAAGCTGAATAATCCGCTAGATGGGAGGGCTACGTTTTCTAAGAATGTTGCCCACCAGCCTTGAACTGCAGGATGGTCTCCGGTTGCTTTACCGATTGCGCCTTGGATAAATCCACTTGCATCGAATTCGCCACCGGTTATTTTTTCCCAACCAGCATGAAGGAATTGCCAACCAAGATATACACGGAAAACAGTCAATACAGCAGCTGCAATATTATTTTCTCTTAAAAATTTAACAAACATGTTTCCCACTCCTTTGGATGAAAAAGTATTTTTTCGAAAGAACATTCACCGTTTGCCGGCAATTACTGGTGATCTCTTTCTTTAATTTGATAGTAACATCATCTTCACAATGAAAAAATATATATAAAAAGGCTTTCACATTATTTTAAAAAAGATATTACCAATTTCACAATTTTTTATAAACACTATTGACATTTTTTATCTATTCATTTAAATTTATTTATTTAGACAAAAAAGATGTGCTTCTTATGAAGCACATCTAAAAAAGAAACACTATTGTTATCACAAGGCCTTATCGGCCTCTTCTACTGGTTCTATAGGGATTTCAGTTATTTCTTCTGAGATTAGTTCTTGATCTCCGGTTAGAAGTTTAATTTGATCATTTTCCAATCCAACGATATATGTTTGTTTATATCTTTTCGTAATTTCTTGCTGTGCTTCTTGTTTTCTAGTTTTCAGATTTACATTTAAAGTGACAGAAACGTGGCGGTTATCCTTTAGTTCTGTTTGCACATTAGTAATAGTTACATTTACTGCTGACACATATTTGTCTCTAAATGCTTGATAAGTTAAGTTTTGTTGCCAGTCACTTCCTAACAATGAATAAGCACTCACAAAATCACGCATATTAATATTTTCATAGAAATAAGAAATGATGTAATTAGCATCTTCTTGTAACTGTTCCGGGGTAACATCTGTATCTGTTCTCGGGTCACCATCAAAAGAGAGCTCTGTGTGATCAGCTCTTCTAGACCATAACTCAACTTCATCGACAACGTCTCCAATTGGTATACTAAATCCAATTGTTCCACCTTGAGTTCCTGCTGAATTAATTCCTATTATCTCTCCTGTAGACCGTAGAACCAGCGGACCACCGCTATTTCCATTTGTTATAAATGCGGATATTTGATATAAATTCTTGTATTCAAAAGAGTCTATTTCAAAATTTCTTTCGGTTCCAGATATAATACCTAAGGTTACAGTATTTTGAAGCCCATGGGGACTTCCTAATGCAATAATTTCATCCCCAATTTCCGCTTTTGCATTTGGAGCAATTTTCATAGGAGTACGATCTTTTAGTTGAGGAACTCTTAAGAGAGCAATGTCTGTTTCATCTCCAATTCCAATTAAAGCGGCCGGATAGGTTCTTGCATCTGCTGTTTTGACATAAATAGAATCCGCACCTTTAACAACATGTGCGTTAGTCACGATATCCCCTTTATCATTTATGATAAATCCTGATCCAATGCTATTAGTTGAGGCTGACTGTCCTTCTATTTGCACAACCCCTTTTTGAGATTCATGAATGATAGTTTTAAGGTCAGTCGTTGTTTTTTCTTCAACTGCTACTTTTCCTCCGAGGGAGCTTGAGACTCCTATAGGTTCAGACAACCAATTGTTATATAAATAGACGATCCCAACTGCACTTAAAAGGGTTAGAACAATGGTAACGACAATCGGCCAAAATATTTTTTTTCTTTTCATATTCTCACTCCACGAAGTTCGATTTCTAATCAAAGAACCATCTAATCTTCTGAACTTCAACCTTCATTGGTTCTTTCAAGTCATAATGTGTATATTCAAATTCTCCTATTTCATTTGGATAAAGGGTATCTGGATATACAAATATTTCATTTGTTTGAACGACTTCTCCATCTGAGTTTATTAGATCATAGATAACAGATATGGAATAAATAGGAATAGTTGCTACACTTTTAATTTTGCCTTTCACAACAAATTCACCGTATTCATCAATTTCATAATTTATTTCCATCAAATCAACAGCGTCTTCTTCATTTATTTCCTGGTCTTTCTCAGCAGCTTCAATAGCTTGTTCGATTCTTTGTTGTTGAGCCGTTTCAAAAGCAACTTTTTCTTTTTCAATTGTTGTTTTCAAACTTGAAAGCTTTTTACTATCAGACGCGTAATGTAACCCTTCTTCAACAGTTTCCCTAGCTAAAGAAAATTGTTTCTCTTGAAGGTATTGATTGGCCATAGAATAAAAATAAGAAATCACTCGGGCGCGAATTTCATTTGCAACTTCTTCTGCTTCTTTGCTTTGAATACCCTCAGCTTGCCATAGGAGGGATTTGAGTGACTCGATATCGGAATTAGCGGAAATGGAATCATTTATTTGTGCAACTTTTAATTCATTTCTTTTCTTAATGATCTTTTCCAGTAAACGATTGACGAGATCCCCGTTGTAATTTTCAAGCTCTTTTTCAGCTTCTTGAAGATGGGTTAATCCTTCTTGGTAGTCACTATTGAGCTTATAATGTTCTGCCTGATCTAAATGATTAAACACCTGTTCCGTCGCTAACAACAGATTTTTATTTTGTTTGGCTGCAGGAAAAGATGATTTGAAGGCTAACGCCTGGTCAAACATAGTTTTAGCTTCACTATAATTTTCCTCAATGGCATACTTTTCTCCAAGTTTAAACTTGTCAATAGCTTTATCTTCTTGCTGATTTAAGAAATAATAATAGGATGCGAGAATGACCATTAAAATAATAAATGAAGAAATGGGTAGAATCCACCATCTATTAAAACCAGGTGGAGCCGGTGTCCTCTCCACGATATCAGGGGGGAGAGCTTTACCACATTCTACACAAAAATTTTCATCTGTTTTTACAAAGGAACCACAGTATGGACAATGTAACAAGGATGCCACCTTCTTTCTTAGGCACAATTCATAAACTAGTTTAACACAAAAGCACTTTTAGTCGAACTTACATTAATAAAAAAACAAAGGGAATTCTAGTCAAATCTAAGTGCTATTTTCTGTTAAAATAAGATTATACTATTCTAATTATATAGAAAAAAATGGAGGTGTATTTATGACTGATTGGGATGCAACATTTGGTTTGGTTTCTTTATTTATTATCCTGCTAAACATTGGATTTAGCTTGTTTGATCATGGATAAAAGAATAGATAAAAAGATAATAGATAAGCTACAGGGGACTCTATGTATTTCATAGGGTCTTTTTTTGTTATTAAAACGATTATAACATTGAAAGGAGGTGAAAGTATGGCTGGAGTACTCGTAACCAACTCAAGACTTCAATTGACCTTTGAAAATGGGGTTAATGAAAAGGGAGATGTCGTTTTTAAAAGTAAAGCGTTTAATCAGGTGAAAACCACTGCATCAAATGATGGATTATATGCAGTTGCAAATGCACTCGCTCCACTTCAACAGCTTCCATTGCATGCAATTGAAAGACAAGACACCATGTTGTTAACAGAGATGTAAGTAAATGAAATAATAACTTAGGAAAGGGGGGAATAACCAATGGCTAAACAAATAGAGTTGAAATTTTTAAATCCAGAGGGGCGTATTGTCACATATACTTTGGATGATCCTATTGAACCTGTGGATCCAATAGCAGTTTCATCTGCAATGGATACCATGATTGCACAAAACGTATTTACATCAACTGGTGGTGATTTAACCGAGAAGAAGGAAGCACGTATTGTGGAGAGAAACGTTGTAGGAATCGAGTTAGCTTAACTTAGACGGGGGCGCATTGCCTCCTTTTTTATAAAGTAAAGTATAAAATCTATCTAGTTTCAACGGAAAAGCTTCATCGAGTAATCTTCGAAGCTTTTGCCCCGAGTAATCGCACAAAGGAAAGCTACATAGAGCTACTTCGCAGAAACAAGTGCTTTTCTTGTTTCGAGGGGCACTTGCGCTTTTCTTACAATCAAAAATGACAGAATGGAGAGGAGGAAACATTGTGGAAAGCTTGATTAATTGGATACCTGAAGTTGGTTTTCCCATCATAGTAACGTTTTATTTGTTACATCGAGTTGAGGGAAAGCTGGATGATGTCATCCAATCCATTCACTTAATGACTGAAAAATTATCATAGAAAAGGCCTCCTTATTGGAGGCTCTTTTCTATACAATAGTTCTTTGTTAGTTTTTTATTTTTGCATATAATTTCAAATCAGTAATAATAGATTCTTCCCATTCTTTATCCGTAGTTACTTTTATTTCACAAATGATATGAGATACAAAATCTTTTATACAAACAACTGTTCCAGTAGATCTAAAAGGATGATTCATCAATTGAAACTCAATCCAAATCAATTGATTTTTTTTCGGTAATGGAAAAGAACTCTTTTCAAGTTGAATCTTTAAACCTGTAGCACTTATGTCCATTATTTTAATAGGGTAATTTTCCAGCTTTTCTTGATTTGTAATTTTACCAGAAATCGGTGATTCGAAAGTAAACCGAAAGGATTCTTTTCTTTTATAATACATTCAAAACACTCCTCCATAAGGATGAAGCTATGAAATGCCTCGATTATTCAATGGTGCAGAAGGGTGTGGGTGATGATATTCAAAAATAAGATGTTCGTAAATATAATCTTCTACACGCTTATTGTTCATCCGTAAGCCTTGGTTTCCAAACAAAGTATTAAATTCAAGAACAAAGGGTTTACCCTCCATCAACAAGATGTCAAACCCAGCATAGTTAATGTTAAGTTGTGCTGCAACATCCAATACAAATTCCTCTGCTACCTTTGGAACAGCATCAAAAGAAACATTGGCTCCTTTTGAAACATTGTGATGGAATTGATGATTCTCAGCAATTTTCCAATAGCTTGAAATAATTTGATTTCCTACAACACAAATACGAAGTTCACGGTCATTCTCTAAATATTCTTGAACATATAAATCTTCTTTACCTTGGGAAATTTGTAGAAATTCTTCTTCGGTTTGAATGAAGTATACACCGTTCCCCATTGAATTTCTGCTTTCCTTTAGCACAAAAGGAAGAGGGAACGTAGAAAGAATTTCCTTTCTTTTTGATTCTGTATTTCCATGAATTTCGGTATAGGGTACGTGTTCAGGACACACAGTTTGTAGAGCTCTAGTCATGTCTATTTTGTTATGACCTAAAACAATAGATTCATAGCTTGGAAATATGTTTTTCTTTAGGCCATGAACAAGTATGGGAAGCTGCCATTTCTCAGGGAAAAGGATATAGTCCGCTTCTTTAATTCTATCAATTTCTCTAAATATATGCTCTGGTTTTATATAAGTCACCCCTGGAATTCCAATCGTACGGAATGGGTGAAAGCTAATTAGGTTCATCTTGTTGATGTTTCCTTCCTAATATCATCATTTTCTAACAAAATCACAGATTTTCCAAACGAAAAACCCCACTGCTTTAGCTGCGGGAGTGGTCAGTATAAAAATTATATGAAGGAAACAGTCAAAAATCAATAAAAATATTTCATGCCATTTCCATAACTTAATGAGAGTTCACAGAGTAAAAGTCACAGTATTGTAATGATTTTTGACAAACTATTCTAGTTACCTTATGGTAGAATAATATTGCATCATCAGCTTGGCACCTTACTGACAAAAAGGGGGCTTTTTTACAAATGAAGTCCAAAAAACAACTTATGCAAGAAATTGAAATCCTACGGAGAAAAATGATGAATACGGCTGTTCAAGAAGGTTTAACAAGTACACAAGCCCTTGATTTGAGTCGGAAATTAGACCGTTTGCTAAACCGTTATGAAGAAAAAAAACAGTAATCTTGAGACTACCAAAGTTAGAGAGAGAAGTTTGTAACTTCTCTTTTTTGGCGTATAGGAAATCCTGAAACTCTCCTATAGTACTAGGGCAACTAAGGCATTTGCCATAAGTTTTTTAAGCATTAAAAAATAGAAGGGAGACATATCATATGCGTATTGGATTTATTGGGACGGGTGTTATGGGGAAAGGAATGATTCGAAATTTATTAAAAAGCGATTATGAAGTACATATTTATAATCGTACACAAGAAAAAGCTCTACCTCTTGTAGAAGATGGAGCAGTACTAGAAAAAACGATCCCAGAACTTGTGAAAAAATGTGATGTTGTCATAACTATCGTTGGTTTTCCAAAGGATGTAGAAGAAGTTTATTTAGGGGAGGAAGGGATCATTAAGAGTGCGAAAGAAAACTCCATTCTGATTGATATGACCACTTCTAAACCATCGCTTGCTGAAACCATATACGAAGAGGCCAAAAAGAACAATGTTTCTGCATTAGATGCTCCGGTTTCAGGAGGAGATATTGGAGCAAGAGATGGGAAATTAACCATTATGGTTGGAGGAGAAAGAGAAGCGTTTGATCGAGTGTTACCTGTATTCAAAGCAATGGGTGAAAATATAGTTTATCAAGGAGAAGCAGGGAATGGGCAACACACGAAAATGTGTAACCAGATTGCTATTGCCTCAGGAATGCTTGGGGTTAGTGAAGCTGTTGCATATGCTACCAAGTCTGGTCTTGACCCAGAAACTGTATTAAAGAGTATCGGTTTTGGAGCAGCGGGGAGTTGGTCCTTAACAAATCTTGCTCCACGAATGATTGAGGAAGATCTAGAACCTGGATTTTACATTAAACATTTTTTAAAGGACCTATCTATCGCCATTGAAGAAGCAGAAAGAATGGACTTGAAGCATCCAGGGTTAAAAAATGCCCAAGAAATATATATGAACTTAATAGACAAAGACCAGATATATAAGGATAAAGGTACCCAAGCAATTATCAAATATTATCTGTAAGGTTTTAAAAAAATAAAAAAGATGATTCCTCTTTCGTTTGAAGAATCATCTTTTTTATTTGCTAAGGCCTTTCAACTCTTAAGATATTGCTCTAGGCGATCCATTCCTTTACTAAGGGTGTCCATATTATAAGCATAGGAAAGACGCATATATCCCTGTCCTATTGGGGAAAAAGCATCTCCCGGTACAAGTGCTAATTTGGCTTTTTCGACTAAATCTAGTCCAAAATCAAAGGAACTCATACCATTAACGTTGAATTTAGGAAAAAAGTAAAAGGCTCCATTAGGCATTATAAAGTCAATTCCCATGCTAGTTAATCTATCAGCTACATACTTTCTTCTTTGTCTATAGGCTTCTCTCATTGGTTTTGCATCATTTTTACCTTCAGTTACTGCAGCATAGGCAGCATACTGACTAATGGAAGTTGCACAAGATACATTGTATTGATGAACCTTAAGTAGATGTTTAGCAATGTTGTCGGGTGCACAGACAAAACCTATTCTCCAGCCGGTCATAGCATGTGATTTGGATAATCCATTAATAACTATAGTTTTCTGTCTCATTCCCGGAAAAGTTGCAATGGAAGTATGATCATGATCATAAACTAATTCACTATATATTTCATCTGATAAAATGTACATATTTTTATCTTGTAAATAGGATGCAAGATCCTTTAGTACGTCTATTTTCAAAGTCACTCCCGTTGGATTGGAAGGGTAAGGCAATACAATACATTTTGTTTTATCCGTTCTGTACTTTTCTATAAGACTTGGCGTCACTTGAAAGTCTGTTGTAGTGGTATCCATAAAAACAGGAGTTCCACCTGCTAATTGGATCAGTGGTTCATATCCTGGATAGATAGGTCCTGGTAATAATACTTCGTCTCCTGGCTCAAGCAGGGTTCGAAAGGTAATATCAATGCCCTGTGATGCTCCTACTGTGACAATGATTTCTGATGAAGGATTATAGTTAAGATTGTATTTTTCATGAAGATATTCCGAAACTTGTTCACGTAAAGGTAAAATTCCTGCATTATGCGTATAACTCGTATGGTTTTGATCAATCGCAATGTTAGCTGCGTCTTTAATATGTTGAGGAGTATTAAAATCAGGCTGTCCAATGGTTAAGGAAACAATATCCTCTTTATCTGCTACCATATTAAAAAATTGGCGAATTCCTGATATTTGGATTTTTTCGACATTTGAATTGATAAGTTTCATTGTAATCACTCCCAATTGTTGCAAAATGTTCAAAAAATTTAGATAAGTACTTATTCAGCTTTGATATAATTAAATTATAGATCAAGCTGTGAAGGAGAGAATGCGTGATGAGACCTCGTAAGATTTCATTTGATGACCTCGTTAATCAAAATAAACAAGATTTATTAAAAGATCAAGATGCAATGGTTCAAATTGAAAGAAAAATTGAAGATAAGCGACTTAAATCTGAAAAAACACAACGTGAAACAGTCAAACTCCACTAAATATGATACCATAAGAATAAAAAGCGGGATATAGCTCCTGCTTTTTGTTTTTTTGAAGAAAGATACCCATAAAACTTTTTAATCCTATTTACAGAAATACTTTTACTAGAATCCACGCATAACTAATTGGTATACTATTTTTAATGATTTTGAAAGGAGGGGTTTATTCTGAATAAAACCGGATTAATCCTAGAAGGAGGAGGAATGAGAGGGGCCTTCACAGCAGGGGTATTGGATTTCTTTTTAGATAAAGGAATTGAATTTCCTTATGTAGTTGGTGTATCAGCAGGTGCATGTAATGGAAGCTCTTATTTCTCTAAACAAAGAGAAAGAAATTATAAAGTTATTGTAGAATATGGTGATCACCCGGAATATATCTCATATAAACGAGGTCTCAAAGGAAAAGGGCTTTTTGGAATGGACTTTCTTTTTGATACCCTTCCTAATGACTTAGTACCGTTTAATTATGAAAGCTTTTTTGAAAATACAGGAACTTTTTCAGTTGGAGTGACGGATGTATTCACAGGAAAACCTGTATTTTTTAGTGAATTTAAAAATAAGCAGGAGCTTCTTCAGATCATGAGGGCTTCATCATCTCTTCCCCTAGTGTCTCCAGAGGTAGAACTAAATGGGCGCCTTTATTTAGATGGTGGTATTTCCTCACCTATACCAATTGAACAATCCGTTGAGTCGGGAAATGAAAAGCATGTTATTATTCTAACTAGAAATGACGGTTATATAAAAAAGCCAATGAAATTTAGTTGGATATTTAAGAAAAGATACAATGATTACCCATCCTTTATAAAAACAATGGAGAAACGATATTTTGTTTATAACCATCAGTTAGAAATGATAAAAAAATTAGAAAGAGAAGGGAAAGCATTCATTATTAGGCCAAGTCAACCTCTTCAAGTGAGTAGAGTGGAAAGAAATAGAGAAAAACTTCACACATTATATCAGCAGGGCTATCAAGAAGGGGAAAGAATCGAGAAAGAATTAACGGATTTTCTTTTGAAAAATCCACAAAGCCAACTTACTATATAAGGAAGTTTTTTTTAGGGGTAAGAAGGGAAACCTCTAATTAACAGGTTGGTGGAATAAAATATGAATGAACCCTCCCGTCATTATCAAATATTAGAGGCATTGGATATCCAAGACTTTTCTGTGTTCTCTTTCGACCCGAGCTTTACTATATCGAGGGGAGAGATAATGCAAATAATAGATAGCGCCATTAAATCTCCAACATCATGGCGTAACCAGTCATGGAAATTTTTAATACTAGACGATTCTCGACAAAAGAGAAAATTAGTTCAATTCTTAGGGAATCATCTTTTTGTAAAGGATTCTTCAACAATTGTAGTCGCTTTAGTCGACCAAAATAGTGATATAATCAGTAATCAGTTCCATGATGGTGTGTCAGAGGATGACATTTTAAGGTGTAGTCCGACTACCCTTATCTATTTCTTGCTTGGCTGTATAGTTAAGGGATATGATACATGGTCATTACGCTCTTTCCAAAGGGGAAAAATTAATGAAGTGCTTTAATATACCTTCTGGCTTTTTCCCATTTATGATTATTGCAATTGGTAAAAAAGACCGTAATAACTAATGGAACTCTACTCTCTACCTAGAAAAAGCTTGCCACCCTCGGCGAGCTTTTTATTTAATTCATATTTGCTACTTGTGAATAAAGCTGTTGGTATGCTTTGGACTCTTCTTTTAATCCTTTTTCCTGGTAAATCTTTGCTAACCATTGTATAGGCTCAGGGTCCGTTGGATTTAACTCCATTTCAAATGAAAAGCATTCAATGGCATCATCATAACGATGAAAGGAGGCATAAACTTTTCCAAGATCTAGCTGATGATCCGGGTCATTCAGATATTTGATCATTGAATAGAACTCATGAATTGGTCTAAGGATGGAAGGGAATTCTTGGTAAGACTTGATCCATGCCGGTATTTGATCTAATGGTGCTGTAGAAATAAATTTTTCCATTCTATCTTGTAGGATTCCTTCAAGCTCTCTTTTAAAGTCTATATATAAAGGAATCAAATATTGACTAGTGTGATTTGTTGATATTTTCTCAATTAACATCGGCTTTTCTCTTAAAATTTGTCTAATCAATACACCATGTTCATGGCTTAATGAGAGTTTATTTTGACTAAGAAGTTCAAGGAAATCATTTACTTTTTCTAGATCGAGTAATAACTGTGAAGCATGAGAGATCCAGGTTTCATTCTTAAAATCCAGGGAAAGAAGAGGGCGAACCAATGCATATTGGTCCTCTTTTGGAAAAGAAGAAATTTTGTCTAAAAAAGCACTTAAGTAATCATCGTTTTTATGACTGAGGATAAGATCATAGCTCCAAACAACAGAGTAAAATGGATCTACATTAGGGATGGATAGGAGGGAAGAGAACATTTCATCGCGGTTCTGAAAGTTTTTCCATATCCAATAAAGGGTATCCTTAGAGGACTGTTGAGAGGATGAGATATAATGTTTTTCATAGGATGAGTAGTCTAAATCAGCAGAATATTCATACGACCAATGAGATGAAACAGTAAATAACTGAACGTATTTTAAGATCCGATAGGCGTCTTTTAACTTCCCATCTCTTCTGGAATTATAATAGATAGATTTTACTCGTTTATTCAGTTTTTCATTATCGATATAGTTGTCAAATATAAAAAGGGTAAGAACTTTTTTTGCTGCATCTTGTTTTGAAGAAAGGATTTGATTAAGAAGTCCTTGAAAGGAAGTATTGTGTAAAGAGTGATCAGATAATCTTTTTGTAATAAGAGGATGTGGAGCGGTTAAAATAATTCCTTCTTTCCATGCGCGTTCAAGGAAGGTGTCTTTTTTTATTTTATTCGTTTTTAAAGCCGTTAAAAATTCATTATCTAAGAAAAATAGATAGTATAAGCTCTGTTGGTGAGAAGCCTCAACTATAGCCAAATTAGCATAACAGGTCATTCTGATCGGTTCTAGGGAGATGACATGCTTTCTATCTTTTAAAGAAAAAGTGGATGGGAGCATAATGTATCCTCCTTGAAAAAGTTTTATTTTTTCTATTATATCAAACGTAAGGAAAAATAGGGAAGCCCTTTCTAGGAAAGAAAGGGCTTCAGCTTATGCAGTGGCTAAACGAGGGAATAAGATATTATTTTCTTTATGGATGTGTTGGAACATATCATCTTCCAATTCAGCTAAGCGCATATACGTGATACGATATGAGTTACAAGCATCTGCAGGAGGATTAAAGTCTGTGCAAATATCACGCATTCTCTTTAAAATATCTCCCGCATCTTGGTGCTCTTCTTCTAAAGTTGCATTCAGCTTCAAAATTCTCTCCTTCAATTCAACCGTTGGATTTTGTTCATATTCTTTGATTATAGGGAACACATCTTTTTCTTCTTTATCCAAATGCAACTCTAGCTCTATTTTTAATGAGTGGTAAAGTTGATACAGCTCTTTTAAATGGGGATGATGTTCCCCGTGAACTCTAAATACTTTAGTGACAAACTGACCTAATGCAGGTAGTTCTTCTTTTAAGTAGGCATGGTGAGTTTGAACTATTTCGTCAACTAGATCAGAATAAGTTGCCTCTTCCCAGTTTTGTCCAGACTGACCTTTTTCTTTCCATTCTTCATATTGAGTATTTAATTTTTGTAATAATTCTTCACCGTTCATAGATTTTTCTTGAAAGGTTTCCTTTAATGGTTTATTTCCTCCACAGCAAAAATCAATACGATTTGATTTAAAAAGATCACTAGCTTTCGGGAATGTCTTAACTATTTCAGCAGGTGTATGGTCAATTGAAAACATCGTCATGAAAAATTCCTCCTTCATTGTTTGATTAAATGATAACTCTTTTCAAAAATGAAGGTGGTGATTCAAATCACACCCAATGGATCCTCTTGTAATTCCTAAGGGGTTCAATTACCATTAGAGTAGAAAGAATAGGGTGGTAAAAGGGAGAATGAAACATGAATTTGAACCAGCTTCAAGCATTTTTAAAAGTAGTGGAAACGAAAAGCTTTCAAAGGGCTGGGCGTATTTTGCATGTATCACAGCCAACTATTACACAAAGAATTCAAGCATTAGAGGAACATTTTAATTGTAAGCTTTTACAACGTGATAAAAGCCTAACCCCAAAAGGAGAATTGGTTTATCGATCTGCCATAAAAATATTAGATGAGTGGGGAAGATTAGAAGCACGACTTAATGGTGAAATAGAAGAAGGAAATCAAATGATTGGAGCAAGTTCAGTTCCGTCTGAAACTTTTTTACCTTACTGGATTCAACAGTTTAGACAAAAATATTCTTCCGTTACCTTTCAGATGAAAATAGGCGGAAGTTACCAGGTCATCAACTGGTTAAAAGAAGGCATGGTTGACCTAGCTATTACAGGAATATATAGTCAGGAAAAAGGAATTGTCTCTTACCCATTATTAGAGGATACTTTACAACTTGTAGCACCTCATTCTTTTGATATAGAAAGTCCTTCTAATTTTCGCGAATTGGTTCATCAGCCTTGGATCCTTAGGGAAAAAAATTCGCATACCCGAAAAACTTTTGAAACTGCTTTACAATCATTTGGGTATTCCATTGAGGATCTACTTATTGTTGCTGAGGTTCAAACAAACGAGGCTGTCATAGCCTTAGTAGAAGCGGGATTAGGCATGGCTCCACTGTCAAAGCTTGTCGCCACTAACCCAGTCATGAATCGTAGAGTGAAAGCTATTGAAGTAGAGAATTGGAGTTTTTCAAGAAGTTTTTATTTAACGGTAAGGAAAGGTGAAGAAAATTCAGCCTTTATTGATGCATTTTTACAAGCATGGCCAGAATGTCCCTATTTTAAATCTCTTAAAAAAGAGGTATAAATAAAAAGCCCCATGTCCACAATGGAGATAAGAATGATAGAAAGGGAGTAGGGCATATGGGGACATTAGGACAATCTTTTTTTAAAGAGGCACAACTGTTGCCTCTAGGAATTACCGATTCCTTGCTTCAGATGACAGGTGGGTTTTTATTAATAATTGGACTGTACCTAGTATGTAAACCTATCATTAGGTGGATGGTTCAACTGAAATGGAATGTGTTGTTAACTTTTGGAGTGGTCGCTGGGTATAGTGTTATTGGATTGATGATCTTTGAGGCGATTAGAAGTTCTAGAAACGGAGAAACTTTTCATTTTTTTAATATAGCAACGGGCATGCAAGGAGTTATTGTCTTTGGAATAGTCTTATTTATTTCACATTTATTCCATCAGCTTTTTGTTTATCTAAGAAATAATAAGAGATCCAGAAGTATATAAGGGGCTATGAAAAAACATTTAAGATAAAGTAAAACTTCAATCAGTAGGGTCTCCCACTGATTGTTAGCATCCAAGGGTATAACCCAAAGCTCCTTGAATCAATGGACATTTACAGGCAGCCAACCATGGAGCAAGCTTCACCAACAAGGATGAAAAATGTAATGTTTTATTTTCATGGGAGTTATCCCCACCTTTTTTCTCGTTCCCTTAAAATTGGAGGTTGGGCTAGGACTGCCGTTCCTGAGGGATACTTTGATAAGTATCAAAAAAACTCTGGAAATATACTTGCTTTCCGCGGACGGCTGGTGAGCCATCCAAGGTTCCTCTTGCATTGACTTCTTCGCACCTCTGCGCCAAGGAAAACAGTTTCGAAGCTTTACGTGTAGATACAGGCGCATCCGAACTTCTATAGGTCACAACTAGACCTCTTCTCCCACAGGACAGGTAGACTTTACTCGAAATCACTTCCCACGAAGAAAAAGCGAAGTCTTTTCCCGGGAGTCTGCGCATATTTCTGGAGTTTAATTTATACATTGTTCGTTTTCATATTCTTGCTTTTAAGTTATTTCCAATCCTCTTTTTAGATCTTTTAGCAGGCTTTTATTTATTTGTGAATAAGTGAGTTCCGTTGTATGCAGATCTTTCCAACTCTGTTTGGTAGTATCGTTGCGTTGGGTTTTCTCTAATAATATCCAAAATTTTTATCATTTGTTGTACAAAACGACGTACGGTTAGGAAAGGATGAACAACTCCATCTTGTTTTAAGTGGAGTAATGCCCAATTTCCTATAGATTTGGGTTGAACTGGACATGAAAATGAATACCCAGTACAGTAAATAGAGACGATTTCATTAGCAAGGGTATCGATCTCTTTCTCGCCAATTTGGTGTAAGGAAAGAATACAGGAAGATGAATGTATGTTTTCTCTTTTTTGCCAATCTAATAATTGAATTCTTTGTGCTAAGGCGTCATAAGTGCTAATTCCTTTTTCTTGATTCTCTAATAATTCTGGGGTAGTCAGCCATATAATGGATAGATTAGGAAGTGTTCCATCATAAACCCAATCTATCATTTGGCGTATATTCTCATAGGCCCTTTGACGAAGATCGCTTCTGGCACGTAATAAAAGTTCTGCCTCATCAATAATAAGCACCATTCCTCTAAAAGAAAGCCACTTAATGAGGGTCATAAATCCTTGGAAAAATTCCAAACTATTTTCCTTAGAAACAGAACCTTTCACTTCTAATTTTTCTTTTATATGTTGAGGTACTTCACGTTCCCCGGATAACCAGCTTGCGCAGGCAGTTGCAAGGGCAATATCCTTTTGAAGTCGAGCTCTTATATATTGATTTAATGCATGGGAAAAGGAATGATGGTGGAAATTTAAGTTTTCCAACATTTCCTTAATTAATTTTGTGCTATCTTCTACATTATCTTGGCTTCTTAATGACTGAATCCACTGATTAAAAAGTTCATGAAAACTTTTTACTTCCTGCATATTAATTTGTGCAGAAAGGTGATGTAATGTACCGTAATACCAATGGTCTAAATGATGTAACTTGAGACCATCCGATAAGGAAAAGGAAGAGGTAACAAATCCATTTCGCTTGGCAAATTGTTGAATTTGCTTTGACAAGAGTGTTTTTCCTGAGCCATATGGACCGCAGATCCAACGTACAATTCCTCCATCATCAGACAATTCTTTTAGGTCTCTCGAAATTTGAGTAAAAACGTTATCATATAAAATCTGAAGGGAGGGGGGGAGGTTTTTAGGGACAACTCCTAAACGAAATGCTTCTATCCACTTTTTTTCTTGTGTTGACATTTGATAGCACCCTTTCCATTCTAAAACGTGACTTCTAAGTATATTCTTCTTTTTTTTCATTTTTCCTTCTACAAATTTCTACACAATTTTCCCCTATTCACTATGATTATCATTTTTATAGAAGATTTTTCTAATTATGTGATAAATGTCATAGTTTCTATTTTCATTATTTGCTAGCATCAATGATAAGGAATATAACCGTTTCTCAT
This sequence comes from Bacillaceae bacterium S4-13-56, assembly GCA_040191315.1. Classification (NCBI taxonomy): domain Bacteria; kingdom Bacillati; phylum Bacillota; class Bacilli; order Caryophanales; family Bacillaceae; species Bacillaceae bacterium S4-13-56. The sequence goes on from JAWJLM010000061.1 coordinate 21,626, forward strand.
ATGAACTCCTAGTTAATGTTTCTTTTACATTTTCTTGTCATCGTTTGTTCAATAATTCGCAAATAGTAATAACTGAAAATGGAAACGTTTTAGGAGGTCTAGTGATGAAAAGGATATTTTTTATTACAACTCGAGGGGAGTGGAAGGTATGCACATAGTTGTATGTGTTAAGCAGGTACCTGATACTAAGGTAATTAAAATTAATCCTAAGACTAATACATTGGATCGCCGTGGTGTTCCTGCTATCTTAAATCCGCATGATGCTCATGCCGTACAAGAAGCAGTAAAGTTAAAGGAAAAATATGGAGCGAAGATTTCGGTTGTTTCAATGGGCCCACCTCAAGCAACCGAGGTTATTAAGAAGAGTGTTCAAATTGGGGCAGATGCAGGTTATTTAATCTCTGACCGTGCCTTTGCTGGAGCTGATACTCTAGCAACTAGTTATGCTCTGTTTAAAGCTTTGGAAAAAATCGGTGAGGATGATCCCATTGATATGATTTTCTGTGGAAAACATGCCATTGATGGAGATACGGGTCAGGTCGGACCAGGGATCGCTCAAAGATTAAGTATTCCGCCAATTACCAATGTCATTCATGTAGAGGCAATGGGAGATGGTGAAGTTATTTTAAGAAGAAAATTAGAAGATGGCTATGAAAGAGTAAAGTCAACCTTACCATGTCTAGTAACTGTAGAAAAAGAGATTAATGAAATTGCCTATGCTCCACTACCAAATATGATTAATGCAGCAAAATACGAACCTGTTATTTGGGGCGTAAATGATTTAGGTGATGTAGATCGTACTCAGCTAGGTCTAAAAGGATCGCCAACAGTTGTTGGGAAAATGTTTGCCCCTCCGAAACCAGAAGGAGGAAATATGATCGAAGGTGAGCCTAGGAAGCAAGTGGAAGAGTTGGTATCCTATTTGCTAGAGAAAAAAGAATATTTCCAGGTAGGGAAGGGGGAGTAACAGATGATTGAAGAACATCGTGGTGTTTGGGTATTCATGGAGGTAAAACAAGGTTCTATCGCGGGTGTTTCCCTTGAACTATTAGGTGCCGGAAGAACATTAGCCGATAAGTTAGAATCTCCATTAGGAGCTGTTCTTTTAGGTTACAACGCAAAAGAGTTAAGTAATGTTTGCTTTGAATATGGTGCTGATGAAGTTTATCTCATAGATGATCCCATTTTAGAAAACTACCGTACGGAACCATATATGAATGGGGTCAGTGACTTAGCGAGAAAGTATAAACCAGAGATATTTCTTTATGGGGCCACACCAAATGGAAAGGACATCGCATCGGCTATTGCGACAGAATTAAACACTGGATTAACCGCAGATTGCACAATGCTTGATGTTGATGTGGAAAAGAGATTACTAGAAGCAAGTCGTCCAGCATTTGGTGGGAATATTATGGCTACAATTTTGTGCAAGAAACATCGTCCGCAAATGGCGACTGTTCGACCAAAAGTTATGAAAGCATTACCTCCAGAGGAAGGACGTACCGGGACCATTTATGAAGAATTTATAAAAATGAAGGAAGAAGATATTCATACCAAGGTACTTGAAATTGTTAGAGATTCTAAAAAAACAGTTAATCTAGAAGATGCTGATGTAATCGTTTGTGGTGGAAAAGGAATGGGAGACCCAGAAGGGTTTCAAGTAATCCATGAATTAGCCAATACAATTGGAGCAACAGTTGGTGGAACAAGAGACGTTGTAGAAGCTGGGTGGTTAACCCATGACTATCAGATTGGGCAAACTGGCGAAACAGTAACACCAAAAATCTATTTTGCTATTGGCCTATCTGGGGCCATTCAGCATACAGTTGGAATGAAAAACTCAGAGATTATTATTGCAATCAATAAGGATAAGGATGCACCAATTTTTGATATTGCTACCTATGGGATTGTAGGAGATGCTCATGAGATTGTTCCATTACTAACACAAGCATTTAAAGAAGCACTTTCAGAAAAAGAGGTGGTTTCCAATGGCTGAAAAGTTTGATGTAATTGTTGTTGGTGGAGGGCCTGCTGGAACAACTTGTGCCTACCAATGCGCGAAAAACGGTCTAAAAGTTATTCAAATAGAGCGTGGAGAATTTCCAGGTGCTAAGAACGTAATGGGTGGGGTTTTATACCGAAAGCAATTAGAAGAAGTAATTCCGGAATTCTGGCACGAGGCTCCCATTGAAAGACCAATCATTGAGCAACGACTTTGGTTAATGGACCAAGAGTCTGCTGTAACTATGAGTTACAAAGGACAGGAATGGGGCCAAGAGCCCTATAACAACTTTACTGTCTTAAGAGCTAAATTTGATCAATGGTTTGCTCAAAAGGCTGTAGAACAAGGAGCCCTTTTAATTACTGAAACTGTTGTGGAAGAATGTATTGTAGAAGATGGAAAAGTGGTAGGAGTACGTACTGATCGTCCAGATGGTGAGATTTATGCTGATGTAGTAGTTCTAGCAGATGGTGTAAATTCATTACTATCGAAAAAATTAGGCTTCCATAATGATTTAAAGCCTGAGCACGCTGCCCTAACAGTTATGGAGGTTCTTAATCTACCAACCGATAGAATTAATGAGAGATTCAATCTTGAAGACAACCAAGGATGCACAATTGAAATTTTTGGTGATGCTACAAAAGGAAATTTAGGAACAGCTTTCCTTTATACCAATAAAGAGAGTCTAAATATTGGAGTCGGAACTACTCTTTCTAGCATGATTAAGGGGAAATTAAAGCCATATGAATTGTTAGAAAATTTAAAGAACCATCCTATGGTTCGCTCACTTATTAAAGATGCTGAGCCAACTGAGTATTTAGCTCACTTGATTCCAGAAGGAGGATACAACGCTATCCCTAAGCTGGTGGGAGATGGTGTAATCGTTGTAGGAGATGCTGCCCAACTTGTAAACTCTATTCATCGTGAGGGTTCAAATCTAGCAATGAAGTCAGGTTCTTTTGCTGCAGAAACTATACTACTAGCAAAGGAAGCTGGTAGATATACAGAAGATGTACTAGATCACTATCGTCAACAGATCTATGACAGCTTTATTGGTCAGGATTTGAAAAAATATAAAGATGCAGCACATACTTTTGAAACCTATCCTCAATATTTGAAAGAATATATTCCAATGCTTAATAAAGCAGCTAATCATTTCTTTACAGTTGACGGAATGAGCAAGAGTGAAAAACAACGTGATGTCATGAAAATGTTTACTGAAAGAGGAAAATGGAAAACTGCACAGGAATTATATCGGGCGTGGAGGGTGATGAAATAATGAGCAAAGCGACAATTGAAGAGAAGCAGTATTTGGTTCGCTTTAAAGCAGATACAGAATCTCATTTGAAAATTTTAGACCAAAATACTTGTTTGACAGACTGTGATGATAAACTATGTACGCTTTTCTGTCCTGCCGAAGTCTATAAATTTGAAGGAGATCGAATTAGTATAGGATATGAGGGATGCCATGAATGTGGAAGCTGTCGCATTGGTTGTCCACACCAAAATATTGAATGGAAGTATCCGAAAGGCGGACACGGTGTTATCTTTAGACTAGCGTAAAATAGACGAGGGTGGTTGTTGGGAACTTCCATCCTCCTTCCTATGTATTCTGAAATAAAAAATGGGAGGGGATATTTTGATTAGTTGTTATGACTTTTATCCATGCTCGTATGTTTCTGTAGGAAATAAAGATTTAGATTATTTAGAAATAACCTACGTGAGTGAACTTGGAATCCCCAAAGAGGGAATGCAATGGATGATCGCCATAGACGGACATCAATGCCCTGAAGCTGGAATCCACTACAAATGGGAGACAATGATTTTTATTTTAGATAAAAATAAAAACTACGAGTACGACCGACCTCCTTTTTATACTACTAATCCAATTTTAACTATGGAAGAGGCTGTGGCTCTTGCAAAAGAGTGGAAGGACATTCTTTCTCGTGATTTGGGGCATAAAGAGTTATTCCAAAGAACGACAGTTGCCGCACAATGAAATTCAAAAAATCCTTTTATCTAGATGATAGAAGGATTTTAATTTAGAAAAATATGAAAAATTCTCTATTAATTTTTTAAATATGGCCCTTATTGGTAGGAATAACTGATATAGTAAGAGTGAGGGGTGATACGAGTTGATTTCAAGAAGTCTTTTTGCCGAGGCGTTTAGTAGGAAAGATCCAAAATACCAAGAAACGGAAACCTTTTGGGATCACAGAGCAGAACAATTTAATCAAAAGGATGATCCAAAAGAGTTTCAAACCAATTTTCAAGTTCTCTACCAGTGGTTAAAAAATCAGAATGGTATACCGACAAAAGGAAGGGTACTTGATGTAGGGTGTGGTCCAGGAAGGCATGCTATTGCATTTGCTGAAAGAGGACATTCAGTTGTTGGATTGGATATATCTGAAAAAATGTTAGAGTTTGCTCACAAGAACTCCTGGGAACATGGCTTACAGGATCGATTTATTGGAAAGAAAGCTATATGGGAAGAAATCAATCCTGATAAAGAGGGATTTACTCGTCACTTTGACCTTGTTTTTGCCTCTAACTCTCCCGCTATTTGCAATGAAGCATCCCTACGCAAGATGAGTGAGTGTTCTAGAGGGGCTTGCTTCATGAGTCACTTCGTTAATAAGCAAGATGATTTACGCGATTATTTATTAAATGAGCTCCAATTAACAAATCATAAGCCGATTTATGATCAATCCGCATACTATACGTTTAATTTATTATGGCATGATGGCTTTTATCCATCTGTCACATATGTGGATCGTTCATGGGAAATTCCATTTTCATTGGAAGAAGCCATTCACTATTACACTCTTTATTTCCAAATGCATCCACGCTATGAAGAGGGTAATGATAAACAGATTAAAGATATTTTGACAGACCTAAATCAATCCGGACCTATTATCCAAAAAGTCACCAGTAAAGTTGCCTGGGTCTATTGGAAAGTAAAATAAGGCTCAAAAGTGAGCCTTATTTTACTTTCTAACTAATTAATTAAGAAGGTATAAAATTTGTCTAGCTCCAGCGAAAAAGCATCAT
>JAWJLM010000062.1 GCA_040191315.1 Bacillaceae bacterium S4-13-56
GGTTTGGTTGCCCTCCACCACTTTTGCGTCAATAGACAGCCCCTATTCACTTGGTTTGGTTGCCCTCCTCCATTTTTGCGTTAATAGACGGCTGCTATTCACTCGGTTTGGTTGCCCTCTACCATTTTTGCGTCAATAGACAGCCCCTATTCACTCGGTTTGGTTGCCCTCTACCTAAAACGTAAAGGTATATTCATAAAAATCTCCCAGTTCTATTACACATCAATATCCTCCCACTTCTTGTCCCTCATGGTTCTCATTTCCTTGTTAAAATCGCCCTTCTGGTAGGTCGTTTTTTTGCCGTGAAAAAGCAAATGGCCTATAACAAGGCCGTTACTAGGTTGTCCATCCTGATAAGTCATCGGAATCAAATCAAAAATCACAAAGTAACTAAAAATCCCAACTCCGAAGCCAAAGCACGAAGTTAGGATTTCATAAAATTACCTTTCTAGAATTTTAAAAAGTTCACCGAGATGAGTAATCTCATAGGTCGGAATAACCATATCATCTCTTTCTACCTGATGTCTGTTGACCCAAACAGATGGAATGCCTGCTCGATTAGCTCCAAGAATATCTGTGTTTAAATTATCCCCAACCATGAGGGCTTCCTTAGTAGAGACATCCAATAGGGTTAGAGCATATTCAAATATGGACTTATCTGGTTTCCCTCGGCCAAAATCTCCCGAGATTACGATCTCGTCAAAGTAAGGAACAAGCTCTGGAGTGATTTCTAGCTTTGTGTTTTGCAAATCCGGAGACCCATTCGTTAAAAGCAATAACTTATATTTTCCTTTCAATTGATCAAGGGTTTCAAAGGTGTCCTCATAAACGAAAGGGGCCTTCTTCCTTTCCTCTGGGAAACATTCTGCTAACTCCTGCCCAAAGGAAGGATCATCAATTCCAAGCTTCCTTAACCCATTCGTCCATGCTTCCTGACGATAGGATGGAGCAATCTCTTTCATTTTTCTAAAATCCTCTTGGTCATCTAAAAAATCCCCCCAAAGTCCTTCCATTGGGTTAATCCCTATCATTTGAGTAAAAGGGTAAGTTTCATAAGAGGAATAAAGCTTTCTTGCCTCTTCACGCACTGCATCTTCAAGCTTTGCTGCATTCAATCCATATTTTTTCTCTGCCACCTGACAGGTAGCAATAAACGCTGTTTTCACACTTTTTTGATCCCAAATGAGGGTATCATCCAAATCAAAAATAATCGCTGTTTTCACGACTCGTAACCCCACTTTATTAATCTGTATTTCTATTAGTTTATCATTTGAAACTCAGAAACAGTACAAAAACTCTTAAAAAAATCAAAGCTAATGCAAAAAGTCTGTAAAATCTTTTTCTCCCCCCAATTGTATCCCACTACACTTCGTGGTATCATATAAGTAATCAAATATTGATCGCATGTTACTAATTCAATTAGGCATAGTGGTGCATCATAAGGTCATTAGGGTAGGAACACCCTATGAATCGTGTATGTGCCTCTATGCTTTTTTATTGGACATGGTACGATAGAAACACAATAGAAAGAAGGAAGATAATCATGTTTTTCAATAAGTTTAAAAAGAATAAAAAGAATGAAATGTATGCTCCTGTGAATGGTGAAATTGTTCAACTTCAAGACGTTCCGGATCCAGTATTTAGTGAAAAGATGATGGGTGAAGGAATTGCGATTTTACCTGAAGAAGGTGAGCTATATTCACCAGTGGAAGGAAAGGTTATCCAGGTAGCTCCCACTAAGCACGCTATTGGAATTTTGGCAAGCGATGGTTCTGAAATTTTGCTTCATGTAGGTCTTGAAACGGTTTTATTAAAAGGGAGTGGATTTACCCCTCACGTGAAAGAGGGGGATGAAGTAACAGTTGGTCAACACATTATGAGTTTTGACCTCCCTTTCCTCAAGGAGAACGTTAGTAGCACGATTATTCCCATGGTTATTACCAACAGCTTAGATGGAAAAAAAGAATTTTTCCTTACAAAGGAATCTAAAGCTAAAAAAGGAAAAACTGTACTTATTACGATCATCTCATAAGAATATCTATGAAGGGAAAAGGAGGGGTTGGGGAAGTGAAAATCAAAAAAATATTAAACAATAATGCGGTCGTTGTGCTTGATCACGACGAGGAAAAAATAGCAATGGGGTCAGGGATTGCCTTCGAAAAAAAGAAAAATGACATCGTTAACCCTAATAAAATAGAAAAGATTTTTGTTATGAAAGAAAATGAAAAATTTCAACAGCTCCTCCAACAAATCCCGGAGGAATATGTAACTCTTTCTGAGGAGATTATTTCCTATGCTGAACAGTATCTAGACACAAAACTAAATGAACATATTCATATTGCTCTTACGGACCACCTATCATTTGCCATAGAACGAACAATAGACGGACTTCATCTAAAAAATAAACTTTTAAATGAAATTAAAATCTTATACAAAAAAGAATTTGAGATTGGTATGTGGGCCATTCAATTTATTGAAAAAGAAACAAGTGTAAAAATGCCTGTCGATGAAGCAGCCTATATCGCTTTGCACATTCATACTTCTAACGTTTCAAGCGGGAATATGGATCAGATCGTTCAACAAGCAACCATAATTAGCGACATGGTTCAAACGATAAAAAATTGCCTTGGGATTGATATTGAAGAAGACGATATTTCCTATCAACGTCTTATTACACACTTAAGATTTGCCATTTCTCGCTATAACGAGCAAGGCATATGTACAATGGATGAGGAAATGCTTACCATGTTGAAAACAAAATTTCGTCATTCCTTTCAATGTGCAGAACATGTTGCCCACACTACTTCTTCTCAATACAACATTAAATTACCTGACTCAGAGCTAGGATATATATGCATTCATATTGAACGATTACGTCAAAGATAAGCAACCAAAAGATATTGTAAAACTTGACTTAACGCCAGTCCTAATGGCGAAAGCCAATTTTTTTATGTACTATTAATCGACTAAAGTTTATAAAGTGAAATTTCAATCAATGGCTGTGCCCCACTGACATAAAGGCCCTTAAAACAAAACCGTACATTTTAGGGGTCCCCCACCTACTCTTCTCGTTTTACTTAAGATTTGATGTGGTATGACTGTCCGTTCATGCGGGATAAATTCTGATAATACAAAAATCATACATGATTTTACACTCGCATCCAGCATGAAAATTAAATTAATTCTGGGATGTTTATTTTTTTCATTTTTCCATTTTCAAAAAGGTTGTGATTTTTTTTAATGATGTGCGCACTATATTTCTTTTTTATTAGTCCCTTTTTCAATACTATTCTAACCTCATAATATGCTTATCCATGGCACTTTCGGCATTTAATTTAAATACATACGTTATACACGCCAATTTTCTTTTCACAGAAAAACGCAAGTGTTCTTGACATCGGCATAGGGAGGTGTAACCCTCGGGGCCGATGTTACATCGAGATTCTAAAGCTTGGGTCACGTATGCCGCAGGATACGAGTCATTACGGTGTTGATTAATATTTTCCATAGGCCTAGTAAACCGCAAGACCAGGATGTCACGTTTTAACAGAATCTCCTTCATGGATATTGACTTGTTGACTCGAGATAAGGGAACCGACTCTAGTCGACAGGGACCTGAAGCTAGACAGACACTATACTTTGTTATCTTATAAATTAGGGAACTCATTTTTCACCCCAACTTATAAATGATACTATAAAAAACCCGAGCCCAAAAGCTCGGTTTTTTTATTGTTCCATGTTTAATTTTTGCGAATTTTGTAAATCTCATCAGCAACGAATTGAACTTGTGTTCCTACAATGACATGGATACTATTTTTGCCCATAACTTTGATTCCTGGCACTCCTGTTGCTTTAATTTTATCTTGGTCCACTACATCCATATCTGCTACTTCTACACGTAAACGTGTGATACAGTTTTCCATACCGGTAACATTATCATCTCCTCCAAGACCCTCATATATTTCCTTCGCTATTGTAGCGAATTGATCTTGTGGCTTGAAACTAACATTGTCAGCCTCTTCTGCTGCAACACTAATAGCTTCTTCCTCACGTCCTGGTGTAGGAAGGTTGAACTTGACGATTAGGAAACGGAACAATACATAGTAGATCACTCCAATAACAAGACCTTGAAGAAGTAGCATATAGGGCATATTGGCTAATGGAAGTCGTGAACTCAATACAAAGTCAACAAATCCTGCACTAAATCCAAACCCTGCAGTCCAATGAAATGCGGAAGCCACCATTAATGAAATCCCTGTTAGCGCTGCGTGAACTACATACAAAGCTGGGGCTAAGAACATGAATGAAAATTCAAGTGGTTCAGTTACTCCCGTAAAGAATGAAGCAAATGCAGCAGCCATTAATAAAGAAGCAGCTGTCTTTTTACGATTAGATTTTGCTGTATGATACATTGCAAGTGCAGCAGCTGGTAAACCAAACATCATAACTGGGAAGAATCCTGCTTGATACATACCAGTTACACCTTTTTCACCAGTACCAGACCAAAAGTTTCCGATATCATTGATACCAGCGACATCAAACCAAAACACGGAGTTTAAGGCATGATGTAGTCCAGTTGGAATCAACAAACGGTTAAAGAATCCATATAGACCTGCACCTACAGAACCTAATGTACTAATCCCTTCCCCAAAGGAAACAAGTCCAGTGTATATCACTGGCCAAACAAAAAACATAATTCCTGAAGCCACTAGCATAGAGACAGCAGTCACAATTGGGACTAGACGTTTCCCGCTAAAGAAAGCAAACATATCTGGTAATTTTACATTACTGTAACGATTGTACATCCATGCTGCGACTAAACCAGATAGAATACCGACAAATTGGTTCTCAATTTTTCCGAATGCAGCATTTACTTCCCCTGGATCTACACCTTGTAACATTGCGACTGTATTTGTTGATAAAAGAGTAGTAATAACTAGAAAGGCTACAAGTCCACTTAGAGCTGCTGATCCATCACGTTCTTTAGACATCCCTAAGGCAACACCAACAGCGAATAAGATCGACATATTGTCAATAATAGATCCACCGGCTTTAATTAGAAAAGCGGCGACCGCATTGTCTGCTCCCCATCCACTAGGATCGATCCAGTAACCAATCCCCATAAGAATCGCAGCAGCTGGTAAAACTGCAACCGGAAGCATCAAAGAGCGACCAATTCTTTGTAAAAACTTCATCATTTTAGAAAATTCCCCCAATCATTATTTTCTTAAATCCCGAAACTGAACAAAAGAAGTAAGTTCACATCTAGTAATAAAACAAGTGCAAAATCTCTTTCTACTTAAAGACACCTCCCCACCTTTTTTAGAAGAAGATTTTCATCATTAAATAAAAATAATACCTGATGAAATAAGAAACCAGATCTTAACTGTGTCTTTTCAATGAAAGGAAAGTTCAATTTACTGACCATTTCATAAAATTAACAAAATAAAAAGGCATGGTGGTACAACAAAAGGAAAAAATCCTTCTCGTTTACCACCATGCCTGATCGAGTCAGTAACATGTGATTCCTTATTTACTTAAACTCATCTTAACATGAAGCCTATTAAAACACAACATGAAAACGGTATCATCTTCTAGGCGTTTTCATTAATCAACTGCCCTAAAGGCATATGCCCATTCAAATATAGGTGATTAACATAGTCTATATTGACAATCGTAATAAATGTCTATTTGATGAAAGGGGATTTTTTTATGTATAGAGGTATGCCTCATCCTGCAGTACAACAAAGAGCTTTTGGACCTGGATTTGGTGCAGGCCCTTTAACTGCAGGATTGATAGGAGCTGGACTTGGGTATCTTGGTGGAGAACTTTTAGACGGACCTGACTATGGTCCTGGTTTTGGCGGAGGGTTTGGACCTGGATTTGGGCCAGGTTATGGCTATGGACCAGGTTTCGGACCAGGATACGGACCGGGATTCAGTCCTGGCTACGGCAATGGATTTGGACCAGGTCCAGGTTTCAGTCCTGGCTACGGCAATGGATTTGGGCCAGGCCCAGGATTCAGTCCTGGCTACGGTGTTGGATTTGGACCAGGATATGGCGCTGGTTACGGATATCCTGGACTAAATGACGATGACCTAGGACCATATTAATTCCCAAAAGAAAAGGATTTCGTCTATATGGCGAAATCCTTTTCTTAAAAGGTAAGAATCATTATGGCTCGCTTCGCGGAGCCACCATCTACCATGAAAAATGGATTCCTAATCAAACAAGGAGGATAAATCTTGTTCATCTTCGGGAATACCTTTAATAACAATATGACCAGGTCGAAATATACATTGGTGGATCCTGAAAAAGGATACCCTGCATAAGAAACGGGTTGTGACGGTATAGAAGTACCATCTATTGTGACTTGATCACGTAAACAAAAGTTTTACAGGGTCTGTTTTCATACAAAAGTATAAAATCTAACTAGCCTCAGCGAAAAAGAATCATCGAGTAATCTTCAAAGTTTTTGCCCCGAGTAAGGAAAGCTTCATAGAACTACTTCGCAGAAACAAGTGTTTTTCTTGTTTCGAGGGGCGGTTGCGCTTTTCTTAATTATCCCTCCCAGGTTTGTAGGAGTCGGCTCCTTGATCATTTTCCTTAGGGGAAACTATATCAATATCAAGTGTGTCACTTTGATTAACCAGGGCTATTGTAATTTTATCAAGATCATCAAACGATAATGAGTGAGTTCCTAGATGCATCCGTAACCACTCACGATCCTTTTTAAGGTACTTTAGGTTGTGGTCCAAAATTTGTCCATCCATAACAACAGGAATTGGAATAAAAGTAGGTTTAGGAACCAAGTGAATATCAGAGGTTTCTACTGGACGTGCTGTTGCCTTAGGAATAACACTAAATTGTCCCATATCTTCCAAGACTGCAAGCTCAATATCCTTTGGATTCAAGTAGCCTTTTATTCTCAGATTAGATAATAATTCATTCATTGTAATTTTTACTTTTTTTAATGCTTTTTCATCAATATCCCCGTTTCGAATAAGAACGGTGGGTGAAGCAACAAGAAGCCATCTTAATTTATTACTCATGGTGGCAAAACTAAACCCTATGTATAGAACCAAAAAAGCACCCGCATAAAGTAATGCACGGTGAACTTCCTTATCAACAAGTGGCTCGGCTACTATCGTCCCCATAACAACGACGAAAAGCAAATCAAAACTATTCATCTCAGAAACAGCTTTTTTACCAGCAAGTCGCAAAAAAATATAGCCCCCAATAAAAATAAAAATAGGCACAAACACGAATTCATATACAAGCTCCCACATTTCCACCCCACCTTTCTTCATAAGCTTTATTGTAAGTTGATTGTTTGTAATGTATGGTTATATATCTTGTATGGCATCAGCTACATCTTTTGGCTTCATAAATAGGATAATAAAATTCACGGCAAAAGCTATTTTTAATGTAAAAAACTATCCCTAAATCACACAAGGGAGACATTGAAAAACTTTGCTTTGTAAAATTCTTTTTAAACTAACCCGAAAATCCACCTATAAAGAAGATTTTCGGGTTTCTCCTAAAGCTACTTTTCCTCAAGACTTGTAACTGACACACTTTGTTTATTCCCAGGATTATTCAAGGGATGGATGGTTGCCATTCCGTGAACACGATCTACGTGTTCGATATATATTGCTTCACCGTTATAAGTTACAGGCATCATTTCTTGTTGATTTGAAATATCTTGTGCGCGTTGAGCATCCATGCTACCACCTCCTAGACTTACTATTTGTTTCAGAGGGAGTAGTTATTCTCAAATCCCTTTTAAAAAGCTTAACGAATGACGATATTCTGGACATTCCTTCCTAGTAAAATAAAAAAAGCGCAAGCACCCTTCGAAACAAGAAAAGCACTTGTTTCTGCGAAGTAGCTCTAAGTAGCTTTCCTTCGTGCGATTACTCGGAGCAAAAACTTCGAAGATCACTCGATGAAGCTTTTTCGTTGGAGTTAGACAAATTTTATACTTTATCTTACGAAAAAACCGAGCACTCGGCCCGGTTTCATTCCATAAAAATTAATCAAATTCCACAGTGTTCTTTAATTGTGAGTCTCGCTCAAAACGATCGATTGCTAACTGAATTAACTGATCAATAAGATTGCTGTATGAAATTCCGGTTTTTTCCCATAATTTAGGGTACATACTAATTTTCGTAAAACCAGGAATAGTGTTAATCTCGTTTACAATGATTTTTTCATCTTCAGTTACAAAAAAGTCAACGCGAGATAACCCTTCACATCCAAGGGTTTCAAATGCACGAACGGCTTCCTCTCTTACACGTTCAGATAACTCTTCAGGTAACTTAGCTGGAATTTCAAGTAAAGCACCTGTTTCATCGATGTATTTTGCTTCATAGGAGTAAAAATCACGTTGAGCAACAATTTCACCAAGAATAGAGGCTTTTGGATCTTCATTTCCAAGAACTGAACACTCAATTTCACGCCCAACGATTGCTTCCTCAATTAGAATTTTGTTATCAAATTCAAAGGCTGTATCTACAGCTTTTTCAAACTCATCAGTGGATTTAACTTTACTAACTCCAACAGACGAGCCTTGATTGGCTGGCTTAATAAACATTGGGAGACCTAACTCCGATTCAATTTTAGCAAAGTCAATTTTGTTTCGCTTGGCCTTTGTAAAAGCAAATCCTTTCGCAACATGGAACCCTGCCTCTTTCAGTAGACGCTTGGCGATATCTTTATCCATGCTGACTGCAGAACCTAAAACACCTGGGCCAACAAATGGAATATTTGCCATTCTCAGCATGCCTTGGATGCTGCCATCCTCCCCTAACGGTCCATGAAGGATTGGAAAAACAACATCTAATTGATCAAAAGGATCAGAGCTCGATAAATTCATAACCTGATTTTTTTCTTCGCCAGGAATAATGGCAACTCCCTTATTCGATTTATTCAGCTGAATTAATTTAGGATTGTCTGCGTTCAACAAATATTGGGATTGGTCATTTAAATGCCATCTTCCCTCTTTGTCAATTCCAATTAAGATGGGATCATATTTCGTTTTATCGAGGGCTTCAAATACATTTTTTGCCGATTGCAAAGACACCTCATGCTCTGATGATTTCCCACCAAAAATAATACCAATCTTGATTTTACTCAAATCAAGCACCTCTCTTTTTGTTGTTTGCTCTCTTTGTATACGATACCATAAACCAGCTCATCGTATGACATCCATTATAAACTTATTTTATGTCAAAAGCCCAAAAAAAGTTAATGAAGGTCTTGTACATAGTCACTCGGAGGGAGGAGCAAAATAAAAGCGGAGGTGTTTTAAAATGGCAAGTAAAAATGAAAGCAGAAATCGTAAAAATCCTGTTGATACTGGTATCAACGATAAACAACGTCAGAAGAAATTAGGGAATGAACCAAATCAGTTTGACCATGAATTTGCTAATGAGCCTTTAAAACCAGAGGAACGTTTGAACAACAAGAAGACGAAAAAGAGGCAGTAAGTGTATGAGGGAAAGGGTGCTTATATGGAGCACCCTTTCTACTGATGGATAGTCTGCTCTGGAAACTCAATGATACTACTTCTTTATCCACTTTCATCCCACCCAATCAGCAAAAAAATAGCTGGATTAGAAAGAATCAAACTGCTTTTCGAATAAAGTGTCCAGATCCAAGCCAAGTCGCAAGAGCAAAAATTAAATAAAGTGCTTGTGCAGCCATATTGACCTTGAAGCAGGGATTTCTTTCCCTACAAAGAAAAAACTTTTGGAATCTTTCCCTTTCTTAGAATCCCTTATACTCTGGGCTGCAAGCTCTAACGGCAAAAGCCTTAGTTTTAATTATACTATCAACCAACTAAAGTTATAAATTCTGATAGTATGTAAAAAGCTCTAGAGCTGATCCTTTTATTTTATGCTCGCAATGGTGACTTTTTGGCTCGACCAGTTTTAACAAGTAAACGGTGCTGTGGAAGTTCAGTGATTCCTAATATTACCCCAACCCAAACTGCTCCTAAAAAAGTCACTTCCGCTCCTTCCATAAACGGAGACAGAACATAAACCAACAAAATAGCAGAGACAAAGTCAAGTAGATCTGCTCGAAGAACTGTGTCCTTTCGCAACATCCATAGCTCCATAATATGAGCAATAATTCCTATAACAGCACCCAATAATAAAGGTTGATAAGTGTATGGAAAATATACACTTTCAAAGAGTAAAGACGAGATCCATACGGTTAATGGACAGACAATTAATTTTGTAATAAGACCAAACATATTAAAATCCTCCTTTTCCATAGCATTTTCCAAGCAATTCTTTTTTATCCAGCTGGAAACAAGCACACCCTTATTGTTTAGGCATAAGATATCCAAAAGGCTTTTGCCTAAATAACAGGAGGGAACAAGAAAGTGAATCAATTTTATCCTTTTATGAATCAGACGAACTGGGAAAGTCCATACAAGAAACATCCTTATAGCCACGGTCCTTACGATTATTCTTATCATCATAATGATCAAGGTTATTATGGACATTATTATGGTTATCAACCAAATCCATATTTCGGGAATCACCCCATTCCTTATCACGGGGACTTACCTTATGCTAATTACCCATGGCGTCAAAGGCCAATTAAAGGTCAAGCTACATGGACAGAGGGGGGAGCAGTAACGAAATGCGGTATGTCATGGTCCACAAATTCAGCTATGACTGCAGCAGTTTCGGATCAATCCCCATATCGTTGCGGCCAGACATTAAAAATTAAAAATCCCGCCAATCAAAGAGAAGTAATTGTCACTGTAGTTGATACTGTTCAAAACTTCCCAACTAACAGAATAAATTTGCATCGTAGAGCTTTTGAAACCATAGGAGATCTTAATGCGGGTGTAATAGATATTGAAATCACCCCATCTCCAGAGGTTGAAGAAGAAAAATGGGGAAAGTATTTACTTGAGGTAACCCAATCTGCCTATCCAAATTTTAATGTCTTGGATTATAAATCTATTGGAAAAACTTCATTATCAGCCAATCAAACGAAAGAGGTTTATGATTATACCTTACAGTCTCCACAAGAACGGATCAAAGTGAGAGGAACGGTCGTATATAACCCTGCTAATAATAGAATTGTTTCTTTTGATATTAAGGAACTGAAAAATTAAGAAGAAATAGTAGAGAATTCTAAATAAAAAAAGCAAACCAATTAGGTGGTTGCTTTTTTTATTTATCAAATATCTTTATATAAAAGAAGCGTGAAATGGTGGCCATGAAAACATACTTTTTAATCATGCTTGGTAGGTTTCTAAGTTTGATTTTTAAAATTCCCATATAGGAAAGGAAAAGATCAATGAATAAGTAACAAACCACCAGTAATAATCGGTTCGTTAGACCTGTACGAACTGAATTCTTAACAGTTAAAAAAGATAGTGCCATGCTATATAATGGGACAATTATAAAATGTTCTTTCCAAGAATGGAACATTCCTCTGCCAAAGCGGATATATCTCTTGACAGCATAATAAAACAATACTGTTACATCTATCACTTCAACTGACAAATAGTGCACTAATAATATAGCCCACCGTTTTTTTGATGCAAAGGCACTATATAACCAATCACTGATATAAAAATAAAGAATCAACAAGTGAAAAGTATAGATTGGTCTCCACCAACGCACCTGATAAACTCCCAACCGAATAAACATTTTTTCAATAATGTAATAGAATAGGCTAAAACCTATTTTCCAATACCACTTCAACTTAAGGAAGGTCTGGAAAGTAGCAGAAACTGGAACATACAATCCTTGAGATAAAATGGAACCCAATAATTTGTCCAAATATCTATTTTTGAGAATAGAAGGCTTATACCTATACCCTTGAAAGATATTGAGAACTACATATTCGAATAAGTAAGCTAACCCCATATTAGCCAAAAGCACATACCAAATATTTTTTTGTTTTTTTCGTATTACTAAGAAAAAAAGCAAAACCATATGGGTGACAATCAATAAGAAAAAAGGGATAGAATTCTTGTTCCATAAATTTTTCTTAAGCATACTTACCCCCGGCTACTTTGGACATATAGCTTAGGTTGTGTTTAATGATACTAAAATATGAGTGAATATTAGAAAGTTCGTTATGTTGCATCCTTAATCGCCTTATTTAGATGTTGCAGTTAGAAAAGACTGAACTTTCCTTAGAACGTTAAAGGGATTCTAAGAAAGCAAAATACGCTTTCTTAGAATCCCTTATCCTCTGCTAATGCCGAAAAACCTAATGTTTTATGTGCAATCGACTAAAGCTATAGCTTTCAGTAAGAAAAAAACGGACACATAGGAGTGTCCGTTTTTAAGTATTACTTCCTTCCCCACGGGGTTCCAAGCTTTGGAAGTGCCCATCGGTCTAGTCCGTACCAACCAGCAACCTTCCATGCCAATACTAACCAAGTAGCTAAAATAAATAAAAGTGGATTGGAGCTCAGCGTACCTGCAAACATAAAGCTAGCGTTCATAATACTTCCAAAAAACGCTGCTAAACCAGTTAGTAGTCCTAGAATTAAGCCTAAGCCAACAAGAAGTTCTCCGTAGGCAACCATATAAGAAAAAACTTCAGCATTAGGTAAAATTACGTTTTCTAAAAATGCGCCATACCAGCCAGCAACCTCACCAGTTTCTACTCTTCCAACGGCTCCTTGGAGGAATCCTGAAAGAGCTGTTCCAGCCTGATCGCCAGTCCATACATCTTCATTAAGCTTGCCCCAACCGGATGTAATCCATGTATACCCTAAATATAAACGAATGATAAGCCAAATCCATGCTGAACGAGTATCATTGAACAAGAAAAATGAGACCGGGTTTTCAGGAATAACTACTTGGTGATCCCTCTTTAATTGATCATTTTCCATACATACACTCCTTTACCATGTTTATTCTTACCATTCCACAAATCTAAATTCATAATCTTATTTTTTTCTAAAAATATGAATTTTGATGATTAATATATTCACATTGCTAATAGTGGAATTTATTCAATTTTACCACTAGCGTAATAAATTACAATAGTTTCTTTTTTAGTATCACTTTATATAAGGTGGGAATATCAAGGATGTTTGTGCCGTGATAAATATTCCAAAAAGAGGCGTTGAAACAAAGCCTTCTTATATAGATAAGCAACAGTTGATAGTAATGGGTCAGGAATTTTACGCGAATAGAAACGTTGATTATAAATAGTATAAAAGGCAGCTTTTATGTCATCCCATTGCGAGCATGATTTACTTTGCCTAAACCTTGCTACGTCAATTAATTTTATATGGCCAGCAGGAGTTACTATGATATTGCGCAAATGGATATCTGATGGATTAAGTCCTTTTTCTCTTGCTACTTGTAGTGCTTTATCAACCTCGTCTAGATAAAAAGGAAATATAGGGTGGCCTTCGACTAAGCAATTATAAAGAGTTTTTCCTTCAATATAATCTATAACCAGATAATTTTCTCCAGACTCATACAAAACAGGATAATATGAGCATCCAGAAAGTTGCTGATATATTTCTGTTTCTTCCTTTGCAATATGATGAAATGGTGGGAAAAATACTTTTAAAACTTTTTCAGTATTTTGAATTCTAAAGGCGTAGGCACTTCTCCCCTTGCCTATTAGCTCTAATTCGGGGTCAGTACTCTTCAGTGATACTTTTGACCGCTTCATTTTAAATGTTACACTCCGAGCTAATTCCTCATACTTTTTCATCGAAGTTTCCCCCCTTCCATTAGTCTTCTCTTTTCTTTTTTTAATTGTAACACCATAACAAGTCCTCTCTCCATATTTATGAAGAGATTTCTGCAGGCAGTCCTCTTGGGGGTTTTTTAATCACAGAATACCAAAAAACCTCTACCGATGGTGGCAGAGGAAAGGTTTTTCTTGTGTTATGAATACATGTTATGAACACCATAACTCCTGCGACACCTACTCGTTATATGCTTCATGCGCCCTATGAACACCATAACTCCAGCGACACCTACTAGTTATATGTTTCATCCGCCCTGTGAACACCATAACTCCTGCAACACCTACCAGTTATATGTTTCACCTGCCCAATGAACACCATAACTCCTGCGACACCTACCTGTTATATGCTTCATCCGCCCTATGAACACCATAACTCCTGCGACACCTACTAGTTATATGCTTCACGCGCCCTGTGAACACCATAACTCCAGCGACACCTACTAGTTATATGCTTCATCCGCACTGTGAACACCATAACTCCTGCGACACCTACTAGTTATATGTTTCATCCGCCCTATGAACACCATAACTCCTGCGACACCTACTAGTTATATGTTTCATCCGCCCTGTGAACACCATAACTCCAGCAACACCTACTAGTTATATGTTTCATCCGCCCTATGAACACCATAACTCCTGCGACACCTACTAGTTATATGCTTCATGCGCCCTGTGAACACCATAACTCCAGCAACACCTACTAGTTATATGCTTCATCCGCCTTTTGAACACCATAACTCCAGCGACACCTACTAGTTATATGTTTCATCCGCACTGTGAACACCATAACTCCTGCAACACCTACTAGTTATATGTTTCATCCGCCCTATGAACACCATAACTCCTGCGACACCTACTAGTTATATGCTTCATGCGCCCTGTGAACACCATAACTCCAGCAACACCTACTAGTTATATGCTTCATCCGCCCTATGAACACCATAACTCCTGCGACACCTACTAGTTATATGCTTCATGCGCCCTAACCCATTCCCTAACCCATTCCCTAACCCATTCCCTAACCCATTCCCCAACCCACTCCCTAACAAAAAAAGCCCACCCCCAACCGGGAGCAGGCTTCAAATAAAATCACACCATAATCTTACACATATCATTCGTAAATTCAGTTGGATCTTGAACTGGCAGACCTTCAATTAACAAGGCCTGATTATATAGGAGTTTCGTATAAAGATTGAATTTTTCTTGATCCGCCTCAAACGCTGATTTTAAAGAAGTAAACACTTCGTGCTGCGGATTAATCTCTAAAATCTTTTCAGCTTTAATGTTTTGGTTATCAGGCATAGCTTGGATGATTTTCTCCATTTCAATAGAGACATCACCTTCAGAAGCTAAGCAAACAGGGTGAGATTTCAAACGTTTAGAAACGCGAACTTCTTTCACTTGATCCCCTAGAGCTTCCTTCATGGCCTTGAATAGATCTTCGTTTTCCTTGGTTTCTTCTGAGGACTTGTCCTCTTCCCCAATTCCAAGGTCACCACTGGATACGGACTTAAATTCTTTTTCCTTGTAGACTCTCATCATCTTAATGGCAAACTCATCAATGTCCTCTGTGAAATAAAGAACCTCGTAACCTTTGTCAGTTATTAACTCTAGTTGTGGTAGTTTTTCAATTCGAGCATGAGACTCTCCAGTCGCATAGTAAATATATTTTTGATCCTCAGGCATTCTTTCCACATATTCACCTAAAGTCACTAGCTTCTTTTCCTTGGAAGAATAGAACATTAATAAATCCTGCAATTCTTCCTTGTTCATGCCAAAATTATCATAGGCCCCATATTTTAGCTGACGACCAAATGCCTCATAAAACTTCTCATATTTTTCTCGCTCATCTTTTTGCATGCTGAGGAGCTGACTCTTTATCTTTTTACGTATGTTTTTGGCAATCACCTTTAACTGGCGATCATTTTGTAAAAGTTCACGTGAAATATTCAAAGATAAATCCTCTGAATCCACCATTCCCTTCACAAAACTGAAGTAGTCAGGTAGAAGGTCCGCACATTTTTCCATGATCAAAACACCATTGGAATATAGCTCAAGACCCTTTTCAAACTCCTTAGAATAATAATCAAATGGGATGTTTTCAGGAATATATAAAATCGCATGATATCGTACTGTTCCATCCACTTGAAGATGGATATGCTTTAACGGCTTATCAAAGCCATAATGTTTTTCTTGATAAAAATTCTCGTAATCTTCATCAGTTAACTCACTTTTGTTCTTTTTCCAAAGAGGTACCATGCTATTCACGATTTGTTCCTCAGTTACTTCCTCCCACTCATCGTCACTACCCTCTTTTTTACGGCTTTCCGTTACATCCATTTTAATCGGGTAACGAATGAAGTCAGAGTATTTCTTAATGATTGAAGTTAAGCGGTGCTCCTCCAAATATTCATCATAATTTTCATCCTCAGAATTCTCTTTCAGATAAAGAGTAATCTCTGTTCCTACAGTATCTTTTTCGGCTTCTTTAATGGTATATCCATCAGTACCAGCAGATTCCCATCTATACGCCTCATCACTTGCAAAGGCACGAGTTGTTACAGTTACACGATCCGATACCATAAAAGCAGAATAGAATCCAACGCCAAACTGACCAATAATGTCATGTCCATCCTGGATCTCATTTCCATTTTTGAAAGCCAAGGATCCACTCTTAGCAATAATTCCTAGATTATTTTCAAGTTCTTCCTTCGTCATTCCAATTCCAGTATCAGTGATTGTTAACGTTCTATTCTCTTTATTGGCTGACACCTTTATGTAGTAGTCACCCTGATCAAATGTAATCGATTCATCGGTCAATGCCTTATAATACATCTTGTCGATTGCATCACTAGCATTCGAAATCAACTCTCTTAAAAAAATCTCTTTGTGGGTGTAAATAGAATTAATCATGAGCTCCAGCAGACGCTTGGATTCTGCTTTAAATTGTTTTTTTCTCATATTTTTTGTCTCCTTCCCGAATTTTTAGCACTCTCGAACTGAAAGTGCTAATTCCATTTTTTATTTACCATAATCCGGTTTGGTTTGTCAATTCCTTAGATCAAACCAATTACTTTTAAAACATATCCTCCTACTACTCCGAGCACAACAATCATCCAGGCAGGAACCTTCCAGATATTTAATAATCCAAACAGTACCAAACCTAAAGCAAAGTCACTCGCATCAAAAATGGAGCTTTTTAGGACGGGATCATAAAAAGCCGCAAGTAAAATTCCTACCACACTTGCGTTTACTCCCATTAATATTCCTTGGAATGGTTTCCGTTGACGTAATTCTTGCAAAAAAGGAAGTGCCCCCACAATAAGAAAGAACGATGGAAGAAATATAGCAATGGTTGCGACAATAGCCCCTCCAATACCTTCCATCATCATGCCTAGATAACTCGAAAAAGTGAATAATGGTCCTGGTACAGCTTGTGCCATACCATACCCTGCTAAAAATTGATCAGGAGTAAGCCAACCCTGAGGTACAACCTCTCTTTCAAGCATCGGTAGCACAACATGTCCTCCACCAAACACCAATGACCCTACACGGAAAAAGATATCGAAAATACTAAGCAGAGCATGATTTGTGATTTTTGCTAAGAAAGGTAGTCCAACTAAAAGTATACCTAACAAGCTTAAGGAAATAACACCTGTCCTTTTGGAAATACTCACTGAAAAAGGCTGAACTTTAGATTCAGCATTTTCCTTGAAAAACTTCAGCCCAATAAGGCCCGCTCCTACGATGATAAGAATTTGCATCCATGCCGATGGAAACAGAAGCATGATTAAGGCTGCCGAAAGAGCAATTGTTATTCTCGGACGATCCGGCGCCAAATTTTTCCCCATTCCAAGGAGGGCGTGGAGAACAACAGCAGCCGCGACTACCTTCAAACTATGAATAAACGTAGCGCCTTCAAGATTAAACGTGTTATATAGCATGGCAAATAGAATCAATACGATAACTGACGGAAGGGTAAAACCAATCCAAGATAAAATTCCACCGATTAATCCTCCCCGAAGCATCCCAATAGACATTCCTACCTGACTGCTAGCTGGACCAGGGAGAAACTGACAGATAGCAATTAAATCTGCGTATGTCTTATCATCCAACCACTTTTTACGATCAACATATTCATTTTTAAAATACCCTAAATGGGCAACTGGTCCACCGAATGAAGTTATCCCCAGTTTTGTGGACGTTAATAAGATATCTAATAGATTTTTAAATGACTTTCTATCCTGCATAGGTCACCTCGTTTTATTGAATTTTTTCATATAACATACATAATAGCATTGACGATGGAGGAGATGTGATTTTTTACATAACCTTAACAAAACTTCAAGTCCAAAGAAAAAGGCCCTCATAGGAGGACCGACTAAGCAGAATTGTTCTTCTTTTTAAGAAACATTTCTCTTCTTTTTTTCATGCCTTTTGTTATATAACCACCTTTAAAGTTCCGAGGTTCATAGGAAGCTACAAAGGCTTTATCCTCATACTCATCAATCACACGATAAAATTCCTTTTCACGATCACGACGGGCAGTACAATATAATAAAGTTCGTTCTGCTTCAATGCCTTCCACAGAGGAAATGGAAACACTAAAACCTAACTCCCGCAATCGTTGAACCAACACTTCATTTCTGTGAGGAATATTAGCCTCAATGGTAACATAGCCAATGGCTAACTTTTCTTCTATCATGGCACCTAAATATAATCCTGCGCCAAACCCTAAGGCGTAAGCAGCAGTATTATAATAGTTGGAAAGATCACTTAAAACTAACCCGACAGCTACTACATAAATAACACCCTCCAGAATTCCTAGAGAGGCTGCCTTTCCCTTATACCCTTTCACCATCATAATCGTTCGTAACGTAAGAACTGGAACTAGTATGATCTGAGCAAGGAATATAATGAGTGGTTCAAGAAACATTCGAAACACTCCCTTCTAATTAAAAAAGTAACTCGCACTATTGTAACACATTCTAGCGTCGGAAAATGATACAAATTCTGTCACTCTATTTTTGAAACCCGATTTTAACGACATACGTCAAACTAATGAATCGCAGGTAAAGGAGTTGATTCACTTGAAGGATCCTTCTTCTGATTTTGATATCGAGCAACTCATAGATCAATACGCAGAAGAGTTAAAGCGCTTCGTGTACACCTATATCAAAAATTGGGCAACTGCTGAAGATGTTACCCAAGAAGTATTTCTCAAAGCTTATGAAAAACTGGACACTTTTAAAGGAGAGAGCACCATTCGAACATGGCTATTTTCTATAGCGGCTAATCGCTCGAAGGATTATCTACGAACCTGGCACTATAAAAACCTATTATTTAAAACCCGTTTAGAAGAACCCGTAGATTCAGATTCTAATTACCCTGAACAAGTGGTCATCCTTTCATCTGAAGCAAGTGAACTTATAGAAAAAGTAATGTTGTTACCTGTAAAGTATCGGGAAGTACTTTTACTCTATTATTACAAGGAAATGAGTGTCGAAGAAATTCATAACATTCTGGACATCCCAATATCAACCGTTAAAACCCGTTTAAAACGTGCCAGGGAGAAATTAAAACCAATTATTTCAGACTTATCTCATGAGGAGGGATATGTGTGAAAGATCCATTGAAGCAGCTTAAACATACAGTAGACCCTAAGATCTCTCGTAGCCCTGTTTTTACAAATCAAGAGAAGGTGAACATCATGAAAGCTATTCAACAAAAAGATGCTAGAAAGAAGCCTGCTTGGAACTGGATTCCAAGGCTTATAACGGCATTGTTACTTATGTTACTTGTAGGAGGAGGTTCCTACGGAGCCTATACACAGTTTTTTTTAGATGGCTCAAGGGGCGATGATCCTAACCCCAACAATCCGGTCGTTATAGATAACAATCAAAACGATTCCAGTAATACGAACGATAATAACGAAAACCAGGAACATAAGCCTGTAGAAAACAATGAGGAGCCTCCCGTTGAAGACCCAGATATGACTGATTCTAGATTAGTTATTGAGGAGAAATTCGATTCAAAAGGCCGTCAACTAGTAGGAGACGAATCTGTTGAAGACCCTTCTTTACATCAATTTATCCAACAAGTCTATACCATGGTTCAAAATAAGGATTTAGAGGGAATACTAGCCGTCATGGACGATGCTGTCGTTGTTTCCTTTGGACTTGAAAATAGTAAAGAGTCCTTTCTAAGCCATTGGCAACTTGAGGAAAACCCAAGTGATTCTAATGTTTGGAAAGCTATGATGGAAACCCTTAAACTTGGTGGAGCTTTTAATCCGAATGGAAAAAGTGAATATTTTGCTCCTTATTATTTTATAAGGACTCCTGAAGGAATGGATCCATTGTATGATCTAATTGTCATAACAGATAATGCACCAATTTATCAAGAACCATCTGAAACCAGTACAGTGATTTCAAATATTAGTTGGGAAATTTTGACCCAGCCTGAAGGAAAAAGCCCAAAGCTAGATTCAAATTCTCTGATATGGTATCCAGTTCAATCACCTAATGGAGAAATGGGCTACATGAAGGATTCAGATGTAAGACCATCGGCCGATTATCGAATGGGGATGAAAAAGCAAGACAACGGAGAATGGAAGATCACACACTTTATTGGAGGAGACTAATTTCTATGTGTAAAATATTCCTCGAGGGTAATTAGAGCTAAATTCTAGCAAAAAAAGAAAAGGCACTCTATCATAAAATGTATGCTTTGGACGGCAAGTACATTATAGAAAGAGGCCTTCTCATGGAAAAAATTATATCAAAACTATTCCAAATAATAAAGAGTACAAATAGCTTAATTGAGCTAGAAGAAAATGTAAAAATATATATGCACCAAATATTTTCTTCCCTCTATTTCTTGTGTCGACTTATGTTTTTTGAGATAATGAAAAAAATTCATAGTAATACTAGGAGGATGGTTTGCGTTGGAATTATCTCAAAAGGGCGCTCCTTTAAAGCTATTTTCCTTAAGCTCTAATAGGCCACTTGCTGAAGAAATATCAAGTCATTTAGGAATTGAGCTAGGAAAAACCAGTGTATCCCGTTTCAGTGACGGAGAAATTATGATTAGTATTGAAGAAAGTGTACGTGGGTGCGAAGTTTTTGTGGTTCAATCGACAACTGATCCTGTCAATGAAACCATTATGGAACTACTTATTATGATTGATGCTTTAAAGAGAGCATCAGCTAAAGAAATTAATGTGGTAATGCCATATTATAGCTACTCACGTCAGGATCGTAAAGCCCGTCCCAGGGAACCTATTACAGCCAAATTAATAGCCAATTTAATTCAGAAAGCTGGCGCAACACGATTAATTTCTATTGACCTGCATGCCCCTCAGATTCAGGGATTTTTCAATATTCCTGTGGATACATTACAAAGCATCCCAATCATTGGAGATTATTTTAAAGAGAAGCATTTAGAGGACGTTGTTGTAATTGCTCCTGACCATAGTAGTGTGACAAGGGCCCGCCAGCTAGCCGATTCTCTCAAGGCACCCATTGCTATTGTCGATCGAAGAGGTCCTAGAGACCAGGAACATGGAACGAGTATTTCCAACATCATTGGAGAGGTTCAAGGAAAAACAACCATTATTATCGACGACATTATTGACACAGGGAGACGCGTGACAGGAGCAGCAAGAACTCTGGATGAGCACGGAGCCAAACAAATCTATGCCTGCTGTACACATCCTGTTTTATCAGGCTTGTCCATAGATCTCTTAGAAAAATCAGCAATAAAGGAAGTGGTTGTTACCAATACCATTTTTATACCTGAAGAAAAAAGGCTTTCAAAAATCACACAACTATCGGTAGCCTCTCTTTTGGGTCAGGCAATTTCCAGAATATATGAAAATGAATCGGTAAGCACTCTTTTTACTTGAGCCCCACGGAACTCAATGTGTTTAACATTGGGTTCCTACTTATAGGTGGTTAACCGTAACTATACCCTAAATAAATAATCAGTAACCCATATTTTTTTCCTTTTTTCTCTCTCTTTTTCTTCTTGATATAAATTCAATAATTCGTCCAGTTCTTGACTGCAGCGAACTGTCTCTTCTGCTGATAACCCCTTATGAAGTCCAAGATAAATCATTTCTTTTCTTTTACTGTTAATCTCAACCGTTAAATAATTACACACTGCTCCAACCCCAAATCTAAAAAAATAATTACATTAGTATTATGATTAATTTTTTTTTAAAGTAAAGGCCTTCTACAAAGAATGTCAAAAAAAGCTATAGTTTGCGTGTTTTACTGATAATTCCCACTAGAATTTCGACTTTAATCGACAGGTTTCTTCTATCGTTTCTATACAAAAATCATTTTTTTAAAATAAAATGACAGCCCTTTATGTTTAGGCTGACATTTTATCGGGTATTATAATGCTTTGCTACGAAACCAATCTCTAGCAAAATCAATCAATTCCCTTTGAGATATGAGTTTTGTTTTTCCACTTCCGATAAATCCTTCTTTCACAAAATGCTCTTCTTCAAATTTTTTTCCGAGCTCTTCAAAAACATCAGAGTCATATAAAATTCCCTCAAAGGTTTTCCAAACGGGTTTTCCTTCTACAAACATAGCTGCGGACTTTTTTACTATTTCACGATTTGGGATGGAATGCTCTGCCAAGTGTAAAGAGGTATTACTGTCATGACCCACACCTAACAAGAGGACATTACCATCTAACTCGTAAATCTTAGCTAACGGAGATCTAGGACCGAACCCCTCTTCTAAGGGCTGCTCTGACAGGATATAGTCTGCATGCTTCCCCCAGGCAGCAAATGAAAATGAGGGATGGTTACTCCTTTTCACTTGTGGGAAGGTTCTAAATGCCTCCACAATCTTTCCCATACCACGAGTGGGAGTGATCGCTGGATCAAAGGCAGGCATTCCCTCTCGAATCGTTTCCCACCATGATTCAGGTACTGGTGGATTTTCCCACAGGGATGGGTCTGAATTATCGCCTGTTTGAGTGGGCATAACTAGCGTGCCTTCTTGCCCTAGAACATCCATCAATGCCTGAATCACTGCAACAGGGCCTCCACAAACCCATCCCAATGAGCTAAGAGAAGAATGAACAATAACGGTCCCCCCTCTCTCTAATCCGAGTGCCTCAAATTCTCTAACCAAACTTTTCCGTGTATTTGGTTGAGAAACTTTACTTATAACATTTTTCTCTCCCATTACCTTTCCTCTTTTCTGCTTCATTTCATTTTATTACTGACCCCTATTCCTAACGAAGTATAGCATAATGTACATATTAGAATCTTTATCCTACTTGCCATCATTTAAATCTTTTTTTTCAGATTCTTTCAGTTGCCCTGCTAAGATTACCCATATATAATAGTTGTAATCTTTACAAAGGGGGAAACGGGAATTGCCAATTAATATTCCTAAGAAATTACCAGCTCGCGATATTCTTGAAAAGGAAAATATATTTTTAATGGAAGATGAACGTGCGGTCACTCAGGATATTCGTCCATTAAATATCATTATATTAAACTTAATGCCAGAAAAAGAACGAACAGAGACACAGCTTCTTCGTTTATTAAGTAACTCCCCTCTTCAAGTACATGCCCATTTCTTACATACAGCAACCTATGAATCTAAAAATGTAAGCAAATCCCACCTTGAAGAGTTCTACCATACTTTCTCTGAAATAAAAAATCGGAAATTTGATGGAATGATTATTACGGGGGCACCCATTGAACTTTTAGCTTTTGAAGAGGTGGATTATTGGAAGGAATTAACCGAAATCATGGAATGGTCCAAAATTCATGTGACTTCCGTTCTCCATATTTGCTGGGGAGCACAAGCTGCTTTATACCATCATTATGGCATCGAAAAATATAAGCTTCCAGACAAATTAACCGGCGTTTTCACCCATCAATTACACCACCAGACTACGAAATTACTACGTGGAATGGACGATGAATTTCTTGCTCCCCACTCCCGCTATACCGACGTTCCAAAGGAAGCTATTCTACGGCATGAGGATCTTATTCTCCTAGCTTCTTCTGAAGAGGCTGGGGCCTTTATTGTCATGTCAAAAGATGAAAAGCATGTCATGGTAACTGGACATATCGAGTATGATGCAGATACTCTTGGAGAGGAATATCATCGTGACCAATCCCGTGGGGTAAATTCTCCTGTCCCAGTTCATTATTATCCAGATAATAATCCTGAAAATAAACCACTTAACCGTTGGCGCTCGCAAGCCTACTTGCTATTTTCCAATTGGTTAAACTATTACGTTTATCAGGAAACTCCCTATCAATGGGAATAACAAAACCGAGCTCAATAGGCTCGGTTTTTTACTTTGTTAATTGCTCTTCCAAATGCTTTGCACAATTCAATAAAGTACATCTCCATTCAATTGTATTTTTTTCAAAAACAGAAACGGAAGTATTGTTTAATCCTTGATCAAATTCAGGATCTCTTAATAGTCCCCTTATTAATTGGTTTAAGGTAGCACCATGGCTCACAAAGAGGATATTCTTATCTGAGTGCTTTTCACAAAACTCTTCTACACAAGCTAGACTTCGAGACATAGCTTCCTCCTTTGGTTCAAAACCCAGGTCAAGCTGTCTCCATTCCTCTCCCCATCTTTCTACACGTTCTTTTTCGGTAGTTCCTTCGATTTCACCAAATCCCATCTCTTCTAATCTTGTATCCTTGATTAAAGGGATACCTAGCATATCTGAAATAGTTTTCCCTGTTTCATAGGCTCTAGACAAATCACTTGAAACGACAAGTTCCCATTTTTCTGTAGAAAGTCTTTTTGCGACTGCTTGAGCTTGTTCTATACCGGTTTCATTTAAAGGGACATCCGTTCTCCCCTGAGCTCTCCACTCCATATTCCAATCCGTTATCCCATCCCGAACTAAGCCAATTTTCATTTGAAGACCTCCTGAACAACTTTTTAATGAAACTCATTATACAACTAAAGAGGAAAAAGAGTCACCCCTGATCCTTAGAAAAAACTTGCTTATCGTTAAAGGGCTTCTAAAAAGCATATTTTGCTTTGTAGCCCTTATACTTTGGAGTGCATGTGCAAATGGTGAAAACCAAATTTTTTTATGTACTATCCATCGGCTAATTCTGATAGTAATATAAAAGGCCCGCCATTTGGCGCACCTTAACTTATCTATTTCTTGTTTTTCTCCAAATGCTCTTTAGCTTGAAGGGTTTCTTTTAAATATAGGTAGGCATCTTTATATTTGTTTTTAGAGGCAAGATATTCGCTGTACGCTTTGCAAATCGGAATTAGAAATTTGTGGTAGTTATTTTCTTTGTAGTATTTAATTACTTTAGTGATCAGGTTTTCATATTTGTGGTATTCCCCTAACAAATACATAAGCTTTGCTTCTGATTCTAAAGCAGTATATTTTTCTTTTTCACTTTTGTCTAAACTCTTTATTTTTTGAAGTAACTCCTGTGCTTCTTCAATTCTATTATTAGAAATTAAGCTTTCTAATAAGTTAATATATGATAAAGCAAGACTACTATCATTATTTCTTTCTTTTAGTGCAATGCATTCTTCAAAGTACTCTTTACTTTTTTCAAATTCGTTCCGCTTTTCATAAATTAATCCTAAATTGTGATATATCTTTACTTCAACATCAATAAAACCATTTCTTTTTGCTACATCTAAGCCTTTCATTAACACACTTTCTGCAACTTCAAACATATTTAGTTCCCAATACATTCCACCCAACATTACATATAGGTTTGCAACTGGCTCCATCATATTTTCATCTGTGTATCTTCCCAGAGCGCTAGATGCATAAGAAATAGCGGTCTCTAATTTATGCAAACGATAATTACTTAAAGCACGATTATACTCTATTTTTGCTTTGTCAAGGTCAGTAGAAGGAAAAAGCAAAGCCTTTTCATAATATTCCTCACTAATAGATAACAAATTAGTTGCTTGATACCATAGAGCAAGTGTATAGAAATACAGGAATTGATATTCTCTAGGTATGTCTTCTTCGAATGAAATATAAATCTTAATTTTCTTTTCCACTATTTTTGTGGCTTCTTCCACTTTGTGATTTAAAATAAAATAAATCACTAGTAAAAGAAAATAACGAAACTCTTGTTTCAATGAATTTATAAAAGGAAATATGTCATTAATAGCATCAATTTTCCACTTCGCCTCTGCAAAATCCTTTACTTGGAGACAATATTCCATTTCGTCTAATAATTCATTTAAATAATCATTTTCTTGATCCACATTCACAAGATAGTCTTTTGGGATGTTTAACTTATCTGATAATACTTCAACAAATTGTTCAGAAATCACATATCTTCCAGATTCAATATTACTGTAATGACCTCTTGAAATAAAATCTCTTGCCATTTCTTCTTGGGAAAGCCCTCGCTCCCCTCTTATCGCAGCCAATCGTCTTCCTACATGCATATACTCACACCTCCACAGATTGACAACTATTATTACTTCTAGCACATTCAATTCTATCTCCTCTTTTTTACTATAATTGTAACTGGGGTAAAAAAACAAGCAATATATTGTGAACTATTTCCCATAAGAAAAGCGCATGCGCCCTTGATCATCGACGTAAGGCGGTGAGGCCCAC
>JAWJLM010000063.1 GCA_040191315.1 Bacillaceae bacterium S4-13-56
TTTATAGTTGGTTATGGTCTTCATGGAAGGGATGAAGTCATAAATCGAAGAGTTATATTGGTTTCGAATCCTAAAAAAGTAATCATAGAGGAGATGAAACATATTTCAGAGGGAATCAAGGCTCGAAATAGTAATAATAACCCAGAATGAACCACATTTCTTAGAGCGTCAAAGGTGAAAGTGGTAATAAATACCCATTAAGTTACTATTAACCCATTTATTCCAAATATATATTTTTATTTTAACATGACTTCGCCAACATACCACTTCAATAATTAATCGAAATAAACCTAATTTTTGTAGGACCAATTCTACAAAGCCCAGCAAAATAAGTTCTAAAGAGCTGAGAATCTTCAAGACTCAGCCACTCTTTTTTTCTTTGAATGCCTAAACGGACACATCTAAGCATGATATACTAAAACTATCGGTGACATGCTGCTTAACAAAAAAGATCTCAACAAAATGGGGGAATCATGGTGATCAATAGAGCAAGGAAGGTTACAGACTTTTCCAATTTTATAAACCTTTTAAATATTCCCGACTTTGATATGCTGATTACCCTTGCCGTTGGATCAAGGCAGTATATTCACCCAGATATACAGGGATTTTATGAACAGAACAAGAGTTATTATTTTAGACTGTTTAAAGAAAGTCCTTACTATAATAATGAGAGAATCACATGTTTGTCCATTTCCAACTATAAGGCCATTCAACAATTTATTGGTATTTATTTAGATGAAAAAGAACATGCGGCCCATGAAATAACGTTGAAATTGATTAAAAAAGGCTATAAACAGGTTTACAATTATATGAAAAATAAACAAGTCGTGGACCTATATGAGCTTAGGGATACCTATTTAGATTATGTAAAGAAGAAGAGGTTAAGGAAGTCTGTTCATTCCGCTCATATATTTGGGATAGCGCTCTATTTTTGTAGAGAATTAGACATTCAGATTGTGTATGATGATTTGGATGTAGAGTTAATGAATGGTTCGTTTGCTCAAATTTTTAATCCACTAAAAAATGAATTTTCCATATCAGAACACGCGCAAGATTTTCTCGAAAGATATAAACATATAGGTGCTCACAAAAAGGACTTTTTTTCACCGTTAAATAATTTTCTTATTGATATCAATAGTATTCATCAGGAAATTGTAGCGGAAGAGCTGAACTTAAATATAAATCTGCAGAGTCATCTGGAGCAAATTCAGGAGATAATGGCAAAGCATCCTTTCATGATAGGGATAAACAAGATCTCCCTCATGCTCCAGGAGTTTAACATTCATCCCGTTGACTTACAGAATATAACGACGATCACCCATGACCAATTAAAAGAAATTATAACGTTTTGTCTGATCCAGCTTGGAGAAAATTATACGGAAGAAGATTTATACGAAATGTTTGGGAGCTATTTAATCCTTTTTTCCTTGGCCAAAGATTACTCTGCCACAAAGGAGAGGTATATTGTTCAATTCTCAGATGAACTTTTTTATGAAGTAAATAAGGTGAAAAAGGAATATGAGTCAAAATTCGAACAGGTAGAAAAAGAGGAAGGTCAGAAGGAAACGAAAATTCAAAGATTAGAAAATCAAAATGAGAAATTAAAATCAACCATCTTTGATTTAGAAAAGCAAGCCAGCAAGAAAAATAATACCATTGAGGAACTTTTAGAAAAAATCCGAAGTATTGAAGGCGAACAAAATAGATTAGAAAGTAAACTGAAAGATTTCGAGAAGTTGCTGACTACCAGTAGGGAAGATCCCCCTATACAGGAAATGGTTGATTACTTAAACTCTAAAAAAGGGGTTGTCATAGGAGGAACGGATAACTGGCGCGCAAAACTAGCGCAGCATTTCCCGGGATATCTATATTTTTCACCTGAGGACAAAAATATAGACCTAGATTTCCTTAAAAACTATGACTGTATTATCTATGATGAAACTTACAACAACCACACGATGAGCAACAAAATTAAACCAATCATTGCAAATCACAACATTCCAATGATTTACACAGGTGGAATCACCAACGCGGACCTTATTATTAAAAAGGTTTATCAAGAGCTAATGTGCTGATAGGGACGGTTCTCACCAACACACTTAACCTTGATTTTAGAGCCATTCTGGGTGCTGAAATCGTGTTGATAGGGACAGACCTCAACGAATCCTACTACACATTTATATTTCTATTTAATGAGAAGGATCAAAAAGGGAGTTGGTATAAAAAGACCAGCTTTCTTTTTTTAACAGATAGGAAAGTATAAAACTTTCCTAACTGCATAAGTGCAACTAAGGCATTCGCCACAAAGGCTTGGCGAATGCCAAGTTTTCTTACAAGATACAAAAGTATAAAATTTGTCTAGCTCCAGCGCCCTATCGACTAGAGTCGGTTCCCTCCTCTCCATCGATAAGTCAACATCGATTCACTTCGTGAACCGTGTTTCCTTTATCTCGCTCGATGAGGTCCACCGCCTTACGTCGATGATCGAGGGCGCTTGCGCTTTTCTAATCCCGCATTTACGGGCAGCCAACCATGAAGCAGACATCACCAGCAAGGATGCAAAATTTAATGTTTTATTTTCATGGGAGTAAAACCCCTACTTAAAGTCTTAAGTGAAACGACAAGAGTAGGTGGGGGATAGCTGCCCGTAAATGTCTGATTGGTTCAAGGGCCTTTATGTCATGCCCTTGGGTGCTGACAATCAGTGGGGACGGCAACTGATTGAAGTTTCACTTTATTTAGATAAATAGGAAGGGCGTATAATGTCCCAATTATTTTTCTCATTTGCATCCGAAGTAGACACCATCTAGAGCCGTAAAGGATGTCGAAAATTGTAAACGGTAACAACGTGTCCAAATAAAATAAATTTTCTAAAAATTATTGCAAATCAGATAAATAGACTATATAATAGAAAAAAATAAATAAAGGGGACGTTACTTTGGAACAAAGTGTTAACAGTTTACAGTTAACTTTTGAAAAAAAGGTTGCCGTTGTTACAGGAGCGGCCCATGGGATTGGCAGATCCATATGTAAGGAATTTGCTAGACGTGGCGCAACTGTAGTTGCAACGGATATTTTAGAAGAGCCACTAACTGAATCGAAACAAGAAATCGAAAAGGTGTCCTCAACAGGAAAAGTTTCTACATACGTTTGTGACGTTACAAACTCCAGTCAGATAAACAACTTTATTACCGATGTGATCAAACAGAATAACCAGATTGATATTTTAGTGAATGTAGCTGGAGGTGTTGTTGGGCAAGTACATCAGCCAGTGGAGAATGTAAGTGACGAGGAGTGGCAAAAAGTTATAGATGTGAATTTGAAATCAGCGTTTTATATGGTTCGTGCGGTCACCCCATATATGAAAGAGAAAAACTACGGAAGAATCGTCAATATTTCTAGTGGGGCTGGTAGAAGTAGCAGTTTAACCGGAATTCAAGCCTATACTAGTGCGAAAGCGGGTCAGATTGGTTTTACGAGACAGATGGCAAGAGAGCTTGGGCAATATGGTATTACCGTAAATAATGTTGCTCCGGGTTTTGTGTTATCTAACCCTTCTACACAAAAACAATGGGAAGCCATGACAAAAGAAGAGCAAGAAAGACTAGTTGATTCGATTTCAGTCAAAAGGCTGGGTAATCCAGAAGATATTGCATATCCTGTTCTGTTTTTCGCTTCAGATTTTGCTCGATATGTAAGTGGGCAGGTCATTTCTGCAGATGGAGGACTACAACTTTTCTAGGAGGGAACCTCATGTCAATTACTATTATAGGGGCCGGGGCCATTGGCGGTGTTCTTGGAGCATACTTAGTTCGCGAAGGCCATGAAGTTGTTTTTTGCGATATAGCAGAACCCCATGTTAACAAAATAAATAAAGAGGGGCTGACCATTGAAGGCCCTGATGAAACCTTTACCATAAAAGCACCAGCTTTTACTCCACAACAATTACTTGAAAAAAAACAACCATTAGATACCGTATTCCTTTGTGTCAAAGCCCATCATACTGAATCTGCCTTAAAACCCTTAATCTCGTTATTCCATGAAAATTCACAAGTTGTTTCCTTACAAAACGGTTTATGTGAACATCAAATTGCAAAGTTAATTGGAAAGACAAGAACCATCGGATGTTTTGTAAACTTTTCAGCAGATTATATAGAGCCAGGCAAAATTTTATATGGGGGAGTTGCTTCGTTATACCTTGGAGAACTGAATGGGGAAGTGACCACTAGAATCGTTGACTTAAAAGATAAACTTCAATGTTGGGGGCCAGCTCAAGTTACTGACAATATTTGGGGTTACCTTTGGGGGAAGATGTCCTATGCTGGTTTGCTCTATGCAACCGCATTGGTTGATGACACGATGGCGGCAGTTGTTAGAAAGCTGGATTTACGAGAAACCTTAATGGAGATCTGTTCAGAAATACTTGAAATAGCGGAAAAGGAAGGAGTTGCTCCACTAGGATTTGATGACTGGGAACCGACTCTTGTTTATCCCAGAGAAAAGCGTGATGAGAATGTATTGAATCAACAATTAGAAAAGTTGGCTCACCGAATGGCTACTAATAAGAAAACAAAGAGTGGAATTTGGCGGGACTTAGCCGTAAGAAAACGAAAGACAGAGGTGGATGCACAACTCGTGCCTATCCTTGAAATTGGAGAAAAATATCAAGTTCATACTCCTCTGTTGCAAGCACTCGTACTAGGAATTAAAGAGATTGAAATGGGAGCAAGACAGATGAGTTGGGACAATCTTTACGAGCTCAAGCAAATCTATCAATCTCTTTCCAATAAAGCAAGTTCATTTAGGAGTGGAAAACCATGATATTGGATAATCGAAATCTATCAGATGACGTAGCGAAAATTATTAGAAAAATGATACTCAATGGAGAGTTGAAAGCAGGTGATAGAATCAATCAAGTGCAGCTGGCCGATCAGTTCAACATTTCCAGAGGACCCATTCGCGAAGCCTTGAAGCTTCTCCAGAATGAAGGACTAATTAAGCATGAAACAAATAAGGGAACTTTTGTAACTACCTTATCAGAGCAAGATACTTTTGAAATTTATACGTTAAGAGCCTTATTAGAAGGGGAGGCAGCACAGGTTGCCTTAGATCATTTAAAAGAAGAGGATTTTCAGAAATTAGAAGGATATATCGAAAATTTTTACCATGCAATGATGGAGCAAGATTTAGAGAGACAGGCACAATGCGATATTCTTTTTCACGGGACAATCGTTCAAGCATCAGGTCATAACCGATTGATTACCATCCATAAAAATTTAGATACCCAAGTTGGGGCGATGTATTTAACAGTTGCTAATCGAGTACCGATACGGGTCGAGCAGGTGGTTGAAAATCATCGAATTCTACTTGAGGTGTTAAGAACAAAGGATAAAAAGAAAATTAGGCAAGTTTTCTCAGACCATTATCGAGAGGCGTTAAAGGATCTTTCTCGAATGGCCCCGGTGAAATAATAGAAAAGGGCGGTGTAGAAATGCTTTTAGATGTTAATAACATGTCACTCTCTTTAAAGAGGGCAGGAAAGTATTCTAGGATTTTAGACCAGGTTTCTTTCCAAGTGAATAAAGGGGAAACAGTCGGAATTGTAGGAGAGTCAGGTTGCGGAAAAAGTATGACTGCCTTGTCTGTTATGCGGTTATTACCAGAGAAAGCTCGACTAGAAGGTGAAGTTCAATTAGATGGCGAGAAAATCACGAGTTTTTCTAAACGAAAAATGGAGAGAATCCGTGGAAACCAAATGTCAATGATCTTTCAGGATCCATTGACCTCCTTAAATCCACTTCACACTGTAGGAGCACAAATAGAAGAGTCCCTTATTTTGCATACAAAAATGGGTAAGAAGGAACGAAGACAGCGGGTGCTCGAATTATTAAGAGACGTTGGCTTACCTCGTGCAGAGGAATTGATTGATGAATATCCACATCAGCTTTCTGGTGGGATGAGACAGCGAATCATGATTGCCATTGCGATGGCTTGTGAACCACAATTACTCATCTGTGATGAGCCAACAACGGCCTTGGATGTTACCATACAAGCACAAATTTTGGAACTGATGAACAAGCTGAAACAAGATACTCAAATGGGAATCATTATGATAACACATGACATGGGAGTGGTTGCAGAGGTTTGTGACAGAGTGGTAGTAATGTATGCAGGAAAAGTGGTCGAGCAAGCTCCGGTAGTTGAGTTATTCCAAAACCCGAAGCATCCTTACACACAAGGCTTGCTTCAGTCGATACCAAAGCTTGGACAACGAAAGCACAAGCTGGGGTCCATTCCAGGTACTGTTCCGGCACCGGAAAAAATGCCAACGGGTTGTCGCTTTGTAGATCGTTGCAAGCATGCCATGGATATTTGCCGCGATAGTTTACCAGAAATGACACAGATCAATGGTGATCACCATACTGCATGCTGGCTCTACGATGAGGAGGAGGGATTTAAGGATGGCACTATTGGAAGTAACCAATCTGAAACAGTACTTCACAAGTAAAAAAGGTTTCTTAAGTCATAAAACGATTGTGAAAGCTGTGGACGGAGTTAATTTAGAAATTGAAGAGGGGCAAACGTTAGGAATTGTTGGTGAATCCGGTTGTGGGAAATCTAGCCTTGGTCGTGCTGTTCTTAGGTTAGTTGACCCCACTGAGGGGAGTATTAAGTTTAATGGAAAAGAAGTAACGGGCATGAATTCGCAGCAGATGAAGGAGCTTCGAAAAGAGATGCAAATTGTGTTTCAAGATCCTTATGCGTCCCTTAACCCAAGAAATACAATCCGTCAGATTTTAGAGGCACCACTCATTATTCATAATGTAGGTCCAAGAAAAAAGCGAAAAGAAATTGTCGAAGAATTGATGGACAAGATTGGCCTACGTAAGGAGCAGCTGAAAGATTACCCACATGAATTTAGTGGGGGGCAGAGACAAAGGATTGGTATTGCAAGAGCACTAACCCTAAATCCAAAGCTAATTATAGCTGATGAGCCAGTTTCAGCCTTAGATGTTTCGGTTCAATCGCAGGTATTAAATCTTATGCTTGAGCTTCAGCAAGAGATGAACTTAAGCTACATGTTCATTTCCCATGATTTATCGGTTGTCCAGCACATTTCCGATAAGGTGGCTGTGATGTATTTAGGAAAAGTGGTTGAAATCGCCGATGTGGAAGAGCTTTATAAACATCCGATTCACCCTTATACAAAAGCCCTTTTATCAGCTTTACCTATACCAGATCCAATTCAGAAAAGGGAAAGGATAATATTACAAGGGGATCTTCCAAGCCCATCTAATCCTCCGACGGGATGTGCTTTTCATACTAGATGTCCAATGGCGACTAAAGAATGTAAAGAAGTCACTCCGAATCTTGAAGCAAAAGCAAAAGACCACTTTGCAGCATGTATTCGTGTGTAGGCTAACTTTGGAAAAAACGATAGAAATGAACGGACAGTCTACTTTTTTTAAGAAAAATAGTTTGAAAATTATGACTAAATAATAGAAGGGAGTACTGAGATGGATTCCTTACGATTTGTTGCAAAACGGCTTTTGTTAATGATACCGATCCTTATCGGAATTAGTATACTAACATTCACCATTTCAAATACTATTCCCGGTGATCCTGCAAGGTTAATTTTAGGTCCAAAAGCCACGCCGGAAACCCTAGCAGCTCTCCAAGAGGAAATGGGATTAAATGACCCAATGTACGTGCAGTACGGAAGATATATGGCAGGTATTTTTCAAGGAGATTTAGGAAAAAGTACGTATTCCCAAAGACCTGTTATTGAAGATTTAGTTCGATATTTCCCAGCTACATTAGAATTAACTATGTTTGCCATGATTATCACCTTGTTGATAGGAATACCTTTTGGGATTATTAGTGCGAGTAGAAAGGATAAAATAGCTGATCAAATTACGAGGGTCTTTGCCCTTATGGGGGTTGCAATGCCGGCCTTCTGGCTCGGGCTATTGTTCCTATTATTTTTCTATTTAAAATTAGGGGTTTTCCCAGGGTCAGGTCGATTGGATAGTGGGATAAGCCCACCGGATTACATTACAGGGATGTACACTGTAGATGCATTGTTAACTGGAAATTGGCCAGTGTTGAAATCAGCAGTCATGCATTTGGTTTTACCAGGTATAACTCAGGCCGCAATTACTATTGGAATGATTACCCGAATGACTCGTTCCAGCATGTTGGAGGTATTAAAAAGTGATTATATCCGTACCGCACATGCGAAAGGGGCATCAGAAAATCGAGTCCTTTATGGCCACGCATTAAGAAATGGAGTTATGCCAGTGATTACCTTACTAGGAATGGCTTTTGGGCATGCTTTAGGAGGAAGTGTCCTTGTTGAGTCCGTATTCTCTTGGCCAGGGCTTGGGAAATATGCAGTTAATGCAATTAATTATCTAGACTTTCCGGCTGTCATGGGAGTAACGATGTTGATAGCCGTCATGTTCATACTGGTTAATCTCATAATAGACACCTTGTACTTCTTTATTGATCCACGATTAAAACATGACTAAAAGGGAGGGTTACACGTGATTGGTAGAATTTTTAGAAGTCCATTGACCGTGGTAGGGCTTATTATAGTTTTCATTATTATCATAACAGCCATCTTTGCTCCATCTATTGCCACTCATAGCCCGACCGAAGTGGATTTACTTAGTAAATTAGAAGGGCCAAGTCCTGATCATTATTTTGGGACGGATGAAGTAGGACGGGATATTTTTAGCAGAATCGTATATGGTACTCGGATTTCCTTACGAATAGGAATATTAGTTGTTGCTATCGCCTTTCCAATTGGAACGGTTCTAGGAGCCATTGCAGGCTATATTGGAGGAAGAGTAGATCAAATCATTATGCGGACGACCGATATCTTTTTATCCTTCCCAGGAATCATTTTAGCCATGTCCATTGCTGCTGCATTAGGACCTTCGATTGAAAACGTACTACTGGCACTTGCAGTGACTTGGTGGCCATGGTACACGCGGATTGTTAGGTCATCGGTATTATCGATTAAAAACTCGGAGTTTATTGAAGCATCCCGAGCCTTGGGTGCCAACCCATTTCGAATCCTTTCTAAAGAAATTATTCCAAATTCCATTGCTCCAGCAACCATTCAAGCTTCTCTTGATTTAGGAATGGTTATCTTAGCTGCAGCTGGGCTAAGCTTCATTGGTCTTGGTGCACAACCTCCATCACCAGAGTGGGGGGCCATGCTCTCCAACAGTCGTGAGATATTAAGGGATGCATGGTGGGCGGCGACCTTCCCAGGTATTGCAATTCTAGTGACTGTATTAGGATTCAATTTACTTGGTGATGGATTGAATGATGTTCTTGACCCTAAACAACGTTAGCAATCTATTTTTCATAAATATTTCTTTGAAAGGGGGACCGATTACACTTAAATTTCATAGCGTGTCAATCCATTTATTCAAAATTCAAGGGGGAAATCAGATGAAATTGAAAAATCAATGGTTGAAAATGGTCTTGCTTTTGGTTCTTGCTTTAGTAACGCTTGTTGGATGTAACAATTACAACCAAGAAGAAAATGCTAGTGGAAATACGGATGGAACAAACAATGAACAAGCTGACAACGATAATTCCGAATCTCCACCAGTTACTAATGAAAATTTTAATGCGGATGTATTCAATTTTGCCACAAACCAGGATATTCCACACTTAGATCCACATGGTTCTGCAGCAAATACATCATTCCGTGTCACGTACATGTTATATGATCGTTTAGTAACATATGATGGTACATCAACTGAGCCACAACCACAGCTGGCGAAGGATTGGGATATTTCTGATGATGGATTAACTTACACATTCTATCTACAAGAGGATGCAACTTTCCATGATGGAACTCCAGTCACAGCAGAGGCTGTTAAATATTCATATACTCGTGCCATCGAATTAGGAAAATCGGCAGCAGGTATTTTTAACAAGGTAATTGATCCTGAAACTAGCTTTGAAGTTGTCAATGACAAGACCATTAAGATTACTTTGAAAAAGCCGTTCGCACCATTTATTAGTACCTTAGGAACTGTGTTTGGAAACATCATTAACCCTGCATTAGCAGAAAATCATGGAGATGATTATGGAGAAGGTTTCTTAGCAGAAAAAGAGCTTGGATCTGGTCCATATATTCTTCAAAGCTGGGACCGTGGAGAAAAGCTTGTACTAAAAGCTAATCCAGATTATTGGGGAGAAGCTCCAACCATGGAAACTGTAAATGTCTTGTTTGTTTCTGAGCCATCGACTGCACGCCTTATGTTAGAAAAAGGAGAAGTTGATTTACTTGATAACACGATGATTTCTCCTGAAGTACTTGGAAATATGGAAGGAACAGAAGGAATTAGGATTAAAAAATCTACAGGTTACCAAATTGACTACATGCCGATGAATATTGAAAGTGGTGTACTAGCTGACAAAGCGGTTCGTCAAGCAATTGCTCATAGTATTAATTACGAAGCATTGCTAGAAAGTGTTTATCTAGAAGAAGCTGAGCGTATTGGTGGAGCAGTACCAGCTGGTATGTTTGGTTATAACCCAGATGCTAAACTTTATGATTATGACCTTGATAAGGCAAAATCACTTCTTGAGGAAGCAGGTTATGAAGAAGGAGAAATCAACCTTGAAATCGCTATTTCTGAAAATAACGAAGTCCGTAGTAACACTGCCTTATTGCTACAATCTGACCTTGCAAAGGTTGGAATTAACTTAGAAATTAAGACCTATGCATGGCCGACATTCTTAGATCTTGTAACCAATGGGGAACATGACTTTGGTCTAGTTTCTTGGACACCAGACTATCCAGATCCAGATTACAACTTATGGTACTTTGGGCATTCTTCAAGTAAAGGTCCCGGTTTCAACCTAGCATTCTTTGAAAATAGTGAAGTGGATGCATTATTAGAAGAAGCTAGAACCAATACAGACGAAGTTTTACGAGAAGAAAACTATAAGAAGATTCAAGAGATCATGGCTGAAGAAGTTCCTTATATCTTCGTTGCTCAACCAAACTTACAAGCACCTGTAAGAGATTGGGTACAAGGATATGAACTAAATCCTATGAATACTTGGTACGTGCCATTCCACAAAATCACAAAAGAACAATAAAAATGTAACAATGTAATGGGAGCGGTTGTTAACTAACAGCCGCCTTCCCTGTTTTTAAGTTTGTAGTTTAAGCTGACATATAGAAAGGACAGATCGCTAATGAGTACATGGAAAATAGGAAACCTATCTGCATCTGAAGGAGAAAAAGTTAAAGACTACCTAGAACTACCAACTATCGAAGAAAAATTGCCAGCCTT
This sequence comes from Bacillaceae bacterium S4-13-56, assembly GCA_040191315.1. NCBI lineage: Bacteria > Bacillati > Bacillota > Bacilli > Caryophanales > Bacillaceae > Bacillaceae bacterium S4-13-56. The sequence goes on from JAWJLM010000063.1 coordinate 11,331, forward strand.
TTTAGTCAATGGGATGGAAGATGGGCCAACAGTCTTAGTTATGGGTGGTATTCATGGATGTGAATATACTTCTATTGATGCTGCTCAAAAAGTTGGAACACAACTAGACCCTTCCCAGGTAAAAGGAAATGTCATCGTTTTACCAATTGCCAATCCTGCTTCGTTTTATGCCCGAAGTATTTATGTACATCCAAGAGATCAGAAAAACTTAAATCGTATGTTTCCTGGAAAAAAAGAAGGTTCTGATGCTGAGCGTTTAGCTTATTGGATAAATGAAACAGTCTTTAAAAATGTGGATTATGTCATTGATCTCCATGGGGGGGACATGATCGAAGCGCTGGTTCCTTTTACCATCTATCATGTAACCAAGGACAATGGAATCCTTGAAAAATCCAAGGAAATGGCTTCGCTTTTTGACATTGATTATGTCATAGGTAGTAAAGGCCAGGTTCCCGGTTCAACCTACGGATGTGCCGCTGAACAAGGAACACCTGCAATCATTGCAGAGGCTGGACAGCAAGGAATTTTAACCTCAGAGAATTCTGTGAAACTACAAAAGGGTGTACTTAATATCTTGACATCAATAGGTGTATTAGATGGAGAAGTTAAACAAAGTCCATCTACTTATATTTCGGTGTTTGATTGGTATCGTTCCGATATTCAAGGGTTATGGTATTCAGCTGTCCAAATCGGGGACACAGTTAAGAAAGGGCAGGTGTTAGGGAAGCTTACCAATGAGTTTGGTGACACTGTAAAGGAAGTTTTTTCAGATACAGAAGGTGCAGTTTTATTTTTAGTTACTTCCCTTGCCATCAATAATAATGATCCGCTATTAGCTGTAGGGGCATAAGTTATGAACCAGTTACTGGATATTTCTTTGCTAGAATTAGCGGATTTATATCGAAAAAAGGAAGTTTCTCCAGTGGAAATCCTAAAAAAGACATTAGAACGTCAGAAAGAACTGGAACCAAAGTTAAATGCATTTCTCACTATATTGGAGGAGACGCTCTTCACCAAGCAAAAGTAGTAGAAAAGAAGTTTTTGAAAAAGGAAGATTTACATATCTTAGCGGGTGTTCCTTTTTCTGTGAAGGATTTATTTTACACAAAAAATATTCTTACTACATGTGGATCAAGGATATTAAAAGATTATAAACCAGATTACACTGCCACTGTTTTAAATAGGTTACAAGAGACGAATGCTATTCTTTTTGGGAAGAACAATATGCTTGAATTTGCTTATGGGATCGTCCATCCAGATTATGGGCAAACGAATAATCCATGGGAAATTACGAAAACATCTGGTGGCTCCTCAAGTGGTTCAGTTGCCGCGGTAGCTAGTGGAGTGGGGTACTTTTCGTTAGGAACTGATACAGGTGGCTCTATCCGGATTCCAGCTTCCTATTGTGGAATGGTGGGACTAAAGCCCACTAGAGGACTTGTTAGTACCCGTGGTGTTTTTCCATTATCTTGGACACTAGACCATGTAGGACCTATTGCTCGAAGTTCAAAGGATGTGGCCGTCGTACTCGATGTAATTGCAGGCTATGATCCACTGGATCCATATTCGGCTAAAAGTTCTGTCAGTTCCCTTGATCTTGGTAAGTTTAAAAAGCTAAATGTATTAAAAGTTGGAGTTTTACCATCGGAAAAGTTAAAAGATTTATCGTTGGAAGTTGAGAAAGTATATAAATCAACAGTTAAACAAGTAGAGTCCTTAGGATGGGAGCTTGTTGAAATAAAGTGGAAAGAATGGCATCGGACAGAACAAATAATAATGGATGTCCTTTTACCTGAGGCGGCACAAATCCATCAAAACTGGATGGATTTGAAAGATGATTATGCTGAATTAACCTATAGGCAGTTAGAAGAAGGCATGAGTCATTTGGCAGTTGATTATATAAATGGGTTAGAAGATGTGAAACGTTATACGGAATCCATCTCTGCTTTATTTGGCGTAGTGGACATCATCTTGACACCAACCGTTGCATTCCCGGCACCGGCCGAGGATCCCGAGATTGGTAGCGAAGATTTGAATGAGATGGTGTTCACTGGTCCATTTAATATTTCGGGACACCCAGCAGTGACATTAAATATGGGCTTCACAAAGAAGGATCTTCCAATTGGGATGCAATTAGTCGGCCCACATTTTCGTGATCAAGAGTTATTGCAGGCTGCTTATGAATTGGAGCAAATCCAAACGAAAAGATGGCCAAAGTTGGTTATCAAGTAGGAGTGATATTCTATATGTCTAGCATACTTACGTATTTAAAAAACAATCAAAACAATATGGAAGATACTTTACTTCAGTTAGTCAAGGCTGAGTCGCCTTCTAGAAACAAATGTTTAACCGATCAATGTGGTCTAGTTTTACAAAATAGCTTTGAAATATTAGTTGGTGGGGCTATTGATGTCATCGAAAAAGAAGAAGTGGGAAATCAATATCGCTTTACTTGTGGAAATGAAGGGGCGGAAGAACAAATTTTAATCATCGGGCACTATGATACGGTTTGGGATCAAGGTGCGATACCGATTCGAAGAGAAGGTGATAAACTATATGGTCCTGGTACGTTTGACATGAAGGGTGGTTTAACGTGTACCTTGTGGGCATTAAGAGCATTAAAAGAAGCGGGAATTACTGGGAAAAGGAAAGTCGTTTTCTTGGTTACGTCTGATGAAGAGGTGGGAAGTGAGCATTCTCGAGCGATTATTGAAGAGGAAGCTAAGAAAAGCTCACTCGTATTTGTGCCCGAATCTAGCATCTCACCAAATGGTGATGTAAAAACATTCCGAAAAGGGATGGGGATATTTAAGTTGAAAGTGCACGGTAAAGCCGTCCATGCAGGTATTGATCCATGGTCGGGTGCCAGTGCTATTGACGAACTTGCTCTTCAGTTGGCTGATCTTAAAAAAATAGATAATAGGGAAGAGGGCATTTCCGTAAATATTGGAACCGTGTCTGGTGGGACTAGAACAAATGTAGTCGCAGATTATGCCGAAGCAGACATTGATCTCCGTTTTCAAGCGAAAAATCAAGGCGATATGTTAGAGAATGCTGTCTTACATCGCCCATCATTTATTCGGGGAACAACTGTAGAAGTAGTTGGCTCCATTAATCGTTATCCACTTGAACGAACCGAATCGGTGATGACTCTCTACGAACAAATAAAGGAAATCGTAGCAGAGCATGGCTATGATATCGGGCATGGTGATTCCGGTGGAGGAAGTGATGGGAATTTTACCGCTGGTGTCGGGGTTCCGACGATTGATGGGCTTGGACCAGTAGGAGATGGTGCCCATGCTTCCAATGAGCATGTTCTCTTAGAAAATCTACCATATCGCGCTGCTTTGCTAGCTGAACTGATTCGTAGGAATTTGGGGTAAGGAGCTGATCGTTTGTGGATATGATGACGATGAACGTAACAAAGTTTAAAGAGATTCAAGGGAGAATCAAGACGGTACTCCTGCCTATTGGAATGATCGAAGCCCATGGTCCGCACTGTGCCCTTGGGACAGACGTCTTAATACCACGTGAATTTGTAAGAAGATTAGAATCAGAAGTAGGGGATCAGGTGTTAATGGCACCCGAAGTAACCTATGGACATTCGTGGGGGCTAGCGCCATTTTCGGGAACTATTGATATATCATCGGAAGCATTCTCGAATTATGTTTTCGAGGTTTGCAAAGGATTTTATCAGCAAGGATTTGAACATATCATTCTATTTAACGGTCACGGTGGAAATATATCAAGCTTAGATATCGTGACTGAAAAACTGGCAGACTTAGGCGTTAGTACATTAACGATTAACTGGTTTATTGATTATCGAGAGGAGATTAAACATATTGCTCCTGAACCTGGTCATGCAGGTGAAGATGAAACCTCCCTCGTATTAGCCATTAATAAAAATTATGCTTTTACCGATGGAGTAGGTAGCCACGAAATCCCTATTCAAAAAAGATTCCGCATGAAAGACGGTGGAAAAATTTTATATCCTGAGGGTTTCTCGGGAAACGCAGGGGCAGCCTCTGTCGAGAAAGGTGAACAGCTTTTTCAAATGTTGACCGAACTTGTACGTAAGGATTTAGAGAAGTTTTGGGGTCTAGTTAAAAATAAGGAGGTATTATAAATGGTATTACGTTGGACTACTGAACCAGTTGGTGAAGGGATCGTCGACATTGTGTTAAGTCTGAATGAACAAGCTTCAAAGCTTTATAAACAGGAAGTGGCAACGGCAAGTTACAGTGATGTCAAATCATCCTTAACCACTTTTGATCAAATTGGTCGAAAAATAGACGAAGTAGAAGCGGCTATTCAGGATCTGAAAGGACATCAGGGTAGATACTTGCGCTCTATGGTGAATGCTTATCGATACTTTGGAAGAAGCCTCCAGGGCGATGACCTTCCGTATTCAGAGTACATTTTAAATATTCAAGAGTTGCCAACCTCCTTGATTACTGATGAAACGATTGCCAAGCAAAAAGAGCTAGTGGAAAAAGGATTAACAGATATTGGATACAAAGGAACCTTAAAGGAAAAAGCCGATAAGTGGCATGAAGATACCTTAATTGATCCGGAGCAAGTTGTTTCTGTAGCGGAATCTATGAAAGAAAAAAGTAAGCTTGGAACATTAGACCGTGTGATTGGTTTACCAAAAGAGGATGGCATTGACACCATTCAGTCAACGCGAGGTGTATTTTGGAGTGGATATTCCAAATATGTGGGTGGCTTCCGTGGAAATTTAACATTTAACATAGACCGTCCTTGGACAGAGCCAGTTCTTGGCCAAATCATGACTCACGAGGGATATCCTGGACATCAAGCGTTCTATTGTCGTTGGGATTATTTATACCAACAAGGGAAATTACCTTTAGAAGCTTCCTATTACTTAATTAATAGTCCAACGAATGCCTTGTTTGAAGGTGGACCAGAAAGCGCCCTTCATTTCTTAGGTTGGGATCGTGATGAAGAAGAAACAGAGGGCATTTCATTGGAAGCAGAAAAGCAATATAAACTGGCTCGTGACTACATTGATATGCAGCGTATGGCTCAAACCAATGCCTGTGTACTTTACAATACAGATCAAATGACAAAGAATGAATCAATTGAATACATGATTCAAGTTGGGAATTTAACGTCTATCGAAGCGAATAACTGCTTCCGTTTTTATTCTGATCCAATCCAGAAAACCTACTATCCTTGTTACTATTACGGCCGTTGGATGGTTGGTTTAGCGTATGACGCTGTACCAAAAGAAAAGCGACCACAGTTTTTCACACAATTATATGATACTCCGCATACCACAAATACTTTTATTGATGTCGTTACTGAATTAATAGGCAAGGAGTTCAAACCATTTGAACGTGTGAAGACAAAAAAAGAAGATTTTGTGTTGTAGAAAAATGCAATAGAGGCCTCTTATAGGTGGCTATTTTCAGAAGGAGCTTAAGTGATGAAAGCCATGTTGACAGATACACATAAACAGTTAGTCGAAGCAGTTTCTGGAGAAAGATTGATGGAATTTATCGCCGAAATGACAAAAGAAGTACGTTTATCTGGATCGGAGGAAGAGCTACGAGCCCTTCAGTATGCAAAGGATCAACTAGATCAAATGGGATTAGAAACGAAATTGACCTTTCACGATGGGTATATTAGCTTACCCATATCTGCAGAATTAAAGGTAGGTGGCGATTCCTATCCTTGTATCACTCATTCGATGTCTACCTCAACTGGAGATGTGGGATTGGAAAGTGGACTTGTTTACGTTAAACAGGTTCATGCTGATATGGATGTTGCGGGGAAGATTTTGTTAACCGAAGGGATTGCTACACCAGGTGCGGTAGAACTCATAGAAAAGGGGGATGCACTCGGTGGGATTTTTATCAACGGCCCAATAACTCATGAGATGATTGTTTCTCGAGTCTGGGGAAATCCAACACCTGAAACCAAGAAAGAATTACCCACCATTCCTATCCTTTCCATTACGGAAAAAGAAGGTCATTTATTAAAGGGAAAACTGAGCCAAGCTACTGATCAGGTAACCGCTAAGATGAAAACCGTTGTAGATACTGGTTGGAGGAAGATTCCAACCTTAGTGGCCGAATTAAAAGGGGATGTTGAACCTGAAAAGTTTGTCCTATTTAGTGGCCATATCGATTCCTGGCATTACGGGGCCATGGATAATGGGAGTGCAAATGCGACGATGCTGGAGGTTGCTCGTATTTTTACTGAACAAAAGGTTCCTCTCCGTCGGACTCTTCGTTTAGCTTTTTGGTCTGGACATTCCCATGGTCGATATACGGGATCCACCAACTATTGTGATACACATTGGGAGGATTTACACGAGAATTGTACGCTTCATGTTTATATCGATTCTGTTGGAGGGAAAGGTGCAACGATATTAGGCGAAAGTAATTGTATGGAGGAGACCAAGGATTACGGAGGTTCATTTGTTGAAGCATTGACGGGTGAAAAGTTTATTGGTAAACGCTTCGGACGTGGTGGGGACCAATCGTTCTGGGGTGTAGGTATTCCTGCCTTGTTCATGGGTTTATCCGAGCAACCTATTAGTGACGACGTAGCATCCCAAACTTTGGTGAAATTATTTGGGGGAATTAAATCCGGTGGGTTTGGATGGTGGTGGCACACTACCGAAGATACCCTAGACAAAATTGATCAAGAGAATTTAAAACGTGATTGCCAGGTTTATACCGCCGTTCTTTTCGATGCCTGCACAAGAAAAGTGTTATCCATCAACCATGCTGCCGCAGTTGGAGAATTAAAAAATGCATTGTTAGATTACGCTAAAATTGCTGAAGACAAGTTGAATTTATCCTTAGCATTGGAACGCATCTGTAGGTTGGAGTCACTTGCATTTGAGATTAATGCAATTTTGATGGAAAGAGAATGGACAGAGGAAGAGGTTAAGGAAGTAAACAAATTGCTATTGGACTTGTCGCACACCCTCATTCCTCTGAATTATGTAAATGGTGATGCTTTTCACCAGGACTTAGCCATGAACCAGCCTGTTTTGCCTCTGTTAAAAGATATTTCTGTTTTGTCAGAACTAGAAGCAGGAACGGACCAATTTTTTGAATGGAAGACCGCTTTAAAACGCCGATTGAATAAAGTGGAATATACACTGATTACAGCCATTAGAATAGCTGAAAAGTTGGTAGGTCGTGCTGATAGGGACGGTTCTCACCAACACACTTAAAGACTTAGGGTTGAATTTTTTGAAAAGGAGAGGAAATACTATGGAAACTTTATCAGGGAAAGTAGCGATTATTACTGGAGCCTCCAGTGGAATTGGTCAGGCTACTGCCAAAAAACTAGCTGGAGAAGGGGCGAAAGTCGTCCTTGCAGCAAGAAGAGAGGATAGACTTCAACAATCAAAAGCTGAGATTGAATCGGCTGGAGGAGAAGCTACATTCAAGGTGACAGATGTAACTTCTTATGAGCAAATGCAGGATTTAGCCCAGTTTGCTATAAAAACGTACGGGAAAATTGATGTTATGTTTAATAATGCTGGTCTCATGCCGTTATCCTTTATGGATAAGCTGAAGGTTGAGGAGTGGGATCGCATGGTTGATGTGAATATTAAAGGAGTATTATACGGAATTGCTTCTGTATTGCCGTTTATGAAAGAAAGAAATAGTGGCCATATCCTTACAACCTCATCCGTTGCAGGTCATGGAGTATTTCCAGCTGGCACCGTATATTGTGGAACAAAATTTGCGGCACGTATTTTCATGGAGGGGTTAAATAAGGAGTTAGTCAATACAAATATTAGGACAACAAGTATCTCTCCTGGAGTTGTTCAAACAGAGTTAATGGATTTCATTACCGATGAGGATGTAAAACCTAGATATGAAGCACCAGACCTCCCCTCCTTAACTAGCGAAGATATAGCAAATGCCGTTTATTATGCTATTTCTCAACCATCAGGAGTTGCCGTAAACGAAGTTATTATTCGCCCAACCAACCAGGGATAAAGTAATTTTGTAAGGAACCGATTCGAAGTGCACAGTTCAATGTCAGAAACCAGATTTTATAGTTTTTTCATAAAGCCGTGTTGGTGAGAACCGTCCCCACCAACACGGCTTCCTTTTAGTCTTCTCCTAATATTTTTACTTCTCGTTCCAGTTCTACGCCAAATTTTTCTTTGACTGTTTTTTGGACCATTTCAATGACAGCTATATAGTCTGATGCTGTGGCATTATTTTTGTTGACGATAAAGCCTGCGTGCTTGGTGGATACCTCTGCGCCGCCAATGCCTTTGCCTTGGAGCCCACTATCTTGAATCAGTTTTCCAGCGAAATATCCTTGGGGCCGCTTGAATACGCTGCCACAAGAAGGATATTCTAACGGTTGTTTGGACTCGCGCTTATAGGTTAGGTCATCCATGACTGCTTTGATTTCATCGTATTTACCAGGTTGCAAGTTAAACCTGGCTTCTAGCACAATATATCCTTTATCAGGTATGTTACTCGTTCGATAATCCATGTCTAATTCATCTACGGTGAGAGTAAGTACTTCTCCATTGGGATTAACCACAACGGTATCCTGTAGACTGTCTTTGACTTCACCTCCATAGGCGCCAGCATTCATAAATAAAGCTCCACCGACAGTCCCTGGAATTCCACACGCAAATTCCAAGCCGGTCAAATTTTCCTCCAGTGCCTTTCTTGAAACATCAATAATTCTTGCTCCACTTTCTGCAATAAGGCAATTTCCTTCTCTTTTAATGGAAGTAAAGCGTTTAAGACTCATGACAATTCCTCGAATACCACCATCTCTTACAATAAGGTTTGATCCGTTTCCTAGTAAGGTAAAAGGGATTTGTTCTTTATTAGCCAGTTTTACAATTTCTTGCACTTCTTTTATGGAGGAAGGGGTAACAAAAAAATCTGCTTTTCCTCCGAGTTTTGTATACGTATAATTCTTCAAAAGCTCATCAACCATCACATTCTCCTTTGATGTGATGGACAATAATTTCTCATAAACATGATGATTATTCACCACTAAAATCATCCTCTTTTGTCTCGACTAATTTTTCTCACTAAAAAATTATAGCAGTAGGACAGGGCATTCTTCAAATGGATATTTTTCAAAAAAGAAACCTCGTATTTATCCATTGATAACACGAGGGAATTGGGATGAGACTGTTAAGATACATTATTATTTTTGGTGGAAATATTTCTTCTGAGGATTTCTTCTTCTAACATAAGAATAAATTCTGCTTCTAATTTTAGCTCGATGGCTTTATTATAAGAAAATATTAGAAGTTCGTTGCTTAATGCCTTCATTTCTATCACCTCAAGCGATATCATTTACTATTTTTCTAGGTGAGGCGTACCTATAATAGTATATGCATTTAATATTAACATATTTTGTAAGGTGTGTCTCATTTTGTAGGATTTTCTATCTAAATTTTTGATTAAATAGAAAAAATATAAAAAAAAGAGCACTTTTTGACATATATAAGATACCCATAGAGATACAACCCCTTCATTTCTTGTCGAAAAAGTGAAAAAATTAGCGCATGTGCTGATAAGTGTGTTGATAGGGACGGTTCTATTAGGGAACAATCGAAGTTTTGCGTGTAAGAAAGCCCAAAGGAAAGCATTGCTGCCCGCTGGGATTTCTTTTTACAAGAAAGTATAAAATTTGTCTAGCTTCAGCGAAAAAGCTTCATCGAATGTTCTTCAAAGTTTTTGCCCCGAGTAAGGAAAGCGACTTAGAGCTTCTTCGCAGAAACAAGTGCTTTTCTTGTTTCGAAGGGCGCTTGCGCTTTTTTAATCGCACGTGAACTGGCAGAAATAGCCTACCTCAAGTCTTAAGTGAAATGAAAGGTGTAGGTGAAGATAAACTCCCATTTTCATCCTTGTTGGTGAAGCATTGCTTCATTGTTGGCTGCCCGTAATGTCCGATTGGTTCAAGGACCTTTAGGTTATGCCCTTGGGTGGGTAATGATCAGTGGGGACGCCACTGGTTGAAGCTTCACTTTTTATTTGAACAGAAACTCAATCATCATGAAACAGTCACAAAATTCATATTAAAAAGGACTTTTGATTTTGCAGCGGGAAATATGGCGGTTCATCTTTTGGTTTTTTTTTTTAGATACTTACGCTTTTTAACATTATGATAATCGCAAAAGTTTGTCTAATTGAAGAGTTTTGTTTTTTGCCATAGCGCAGCGATTCATTTTTCTAGATAACACATAGGTAGGACCACTGTGTTGGTGAGAACCGTCCCCACCAACACGCCCACTGACACGTTAGTTTGTGTTACTATATAAACGTGTG
>JAWJLM010000064.1 GCA_040191315.1 Bacillaceae bacterium S4-13-56
ACTGACACGTTAGTTTGTGTTACTATATAAACGTGTGAATTATGGGATATTATTGTTAGAAAATATAAAAAAGTCGGTGATGATTGTGAAGAAGAAAGTGATGCTAGTGTTTGGGACTCGTCCGGAGGCTATTAAGATGTGTCCTTTGGTGAAAGAGTTGAAAACAAGAGAGAAGTTGGAGCCTGTAGTTTGTGTGACAGGTCAGCATCGGGAAATGCTTGATCAGGTGCTTAAGGCTTTTGATGTTGTTCCCGATTATGATCTTTCCATCATGAAATCTAAGCAAACTTTATTTGATGTAACTATAAGTATTTTGGAAAAAATGAAGGCAGTCCTTGAAGAAGTCAAGCCAGATGTGGTCCTCGTCCATGGGGATACATCGACTACTTTTGTTACTTCCTTGGCGTGTTTTTATCTGCAAATTCCCGTTGGACATGTGGAGGCTGGCTTAAGAACTTACAATATTTACTCTCCTTACCCTGAGGAATTTAATCGACAAGCAGTAGGTATTGTAGCCAAATATCATTTTGCTCCTACCGAAGTTTCTAAGGAAAACCTTGTGAAAGAGGGGAAAAATTCTTCTGACGTTTATGTCACAGGGAATACCGCCATCGATGCCTTGAAGACCACTGTTAATGAAGGCTATACTCATGATCAATTGGATTGGGCGTCGGACAGCAAGTTAATCATGATTACAGCTCATCGAAGGGAAAATCTGGGAGAACCGATGAGAAATATGTTCCGGGCAATAAAACGAATTGTCGATGAACAACCTGATATTAAAGCAATATATCCTATCCATATGAATCCTGTTGTACGTGAAGCTGCTAACGAAATCCTTGGGAATAATGATCGAATAAGAATAATTGAACCACTGGATGTTCTTGACTTTCACAACTTTCTATCAAGGTCCCATCTCATTTTAACTGACAGTGGGGGCATTCAAGAGGAAGCACCAAGTTTAGGCAAACCTGTTCTTGTCATGAGAGATACGACTGAAAGGCCAGAAGGAATAGCTGCTGGTACATTAAAACTAGTCGGTACTGAGGAAGAAAATATTTATAAAACATTCAAACTCCTTCTTGAAGATCAAGAAGAATACAAAAAAATGAGTCAAGCCAGCAACCCATACGGTGATGGACTAGCTAGTAAGAGGATTGCTGATATTTTGGAAAGTAAATAAACGATTAAGTCCCCGGATTATCAGAAAAGTAGATAATTCGGGGATTTTGTATTAACAATAAACTGAACAATTCCCATTACCCATCTCACTAACAAAATCTTAATCAACACGCACCAACAACATAACTAAACCTCTCTACTTGGCAGTGTACTGCTGATTGTTTTCGTGATAAAATTGTTTAAAGTTTAGGCATCTTGCTGCGGGAAGGAAAGCATATGGAGCTGTTGAAATTGTTAGGGCAAATAGGGATTTTATCTGTTTTTTATTTAGTGGGGGTTTGGATACAAGAGGCATTCCATTTATTCATTCCGGGAAGTCTGATTGGGATGTTTTTACTATTTCTGCTGTTAATGATTAAGAAAGTAAAAGTAAGTTGGGTAAGTAGCGGTTCAAATTATTTTATGAAGCATATGGCTATTTTATTTATTCCTGTTACAGTCGGTCTCATAAACTATTTAGATGTTTTTATAGGAAAAGGTCTGTTACTTGTTCCAATTGCTTTAATTAGCACATTTTTGGTCATCATTGTTTCTGGAGCAGTCAGTCAATATTTAGTTAAGAAAACAGAAAAGGTCAACGAGAAGGTTAATGCACATGAACTTAATCATTAATTTTATATTTGGACTTGGTATTACTATTATTGTTTATATTGGCACAAGGTACCTTTATTTAAAGTACAAGAATCCATTTCTTATTCCTATCTTACCCTCCGCAACCATTATTGGAGCATTGTTATTAATATTTGATATACCCTTTGAGTCCTATATGGTAGGGGCTAAATGGTTGGATTGGTTTATGGGTCCAGCCGTTGTTTCACTGGCGTATCCTCTCTACAATCAATTCAATATATTGAAAAAACATGCAGCACCTATTTTATGGGGAGTTTTCGTCGGTGCATTTACAGGTGTGGTGAGTGGGGCATTGTTCTTAAAATGGACAGGGTTTGATGATAGCCTTATTTTTGCCATCATGCCAAAAAATGCAACAACCCCCATAGCGCTTGCCGTTTCAGACACTCTCGGTGGCTTAAATTCCTTGGTCCCTTTATTCGTGTCATGTGCTGCGCTTGGTGGAGCGGTCCTTGGTCCAACCATAATGAAGTGGTTTAAAATTGACACTAACTTAGGGCAAGGAGTGGGAATGGGTACTGCCTCTCATGCAGTTGGAACTGCTAAGATTATAGAGATTAGTGAGGAAGCAGGAGCTATAAGCACAGTTTCCATGGTTCTATCAGCAGTCATGATTACCATCATTAGTTTGGTAGTTTCATATCTATTTTTTTAAAACTATCGAGGTGTGTTGGTGGGGACGGTTCTCACCAACACACATAATATAGGAAACCGCGTTGATAAGACCTGTCATCACCGACACAAACTATAGCGAAACATGCAACATGGCTCATGCTCTTGATTTTTTTTGTTTTATACTATATAAAGAGGTAAGCGTTATTTTTTCATACTATCAGCTATTTATAACTTTATTCGGTTGATAGTACATGAAAAAACTAAGGCTTTTGCCATTAGGACTTGGCGATAAGCCGAGTTTTTCAAAGTTCTTTCGTAAGTCAATCGTAACGTAGATCTGATGTATCTAATAAGGTAGTAGTAAGCGTACCATGGAATGTTGAAAGACTAATCCAGAGGAGGCGTTTATGATGTCAGAAAGAAGCAACATTGTTGATTTCGAGGGCTTTAAACGAAAGAAGTATGGATTAGATCGGCCGCTATTTTCTGAACCAGCGACAATTTATTTAGGTGGTTCAGGTGATTCAACTGGAAGTAAGTTCTCGGTGGTTGCGAATTTGGTGCAGGATGGGCGTCAATATCTGGCGTTACGTCGATTGGACCAGGAAGAGGGACTTTTCACGATAGTAAAAGGTATCGTTGATAAAGGCGCTTTGGTAAGTGTTGATCCTCTTTCGAAAGAAGAATATCCTGCCATCAAAGAGCTTTTTAAAGACATTTTTGCCAAAGCAACTAAGAAAGCAGAACAAGCAAAGTGGGCTTCAGGTAGAAGGTATTAATGAATAAGTTTTTTAAAAGAGCATGCTTTAGAGCATGCTCTTTTAATTTACTATCAGAATTTACAACTTTGGTCAATGATAGTATAAGAAATCTGCGCATGAGAAAAATCAGCTCGAAAATATACCGGGCTCAGAAGTGGGGCTCAATTTTGTCATGTCCTAGGGTTAAAAATTTTTTACAACATTTTTCTTTTCGTAAACCATGTATAAACGAGCCCTCCAAAAAAGAACAATCCGCAGTATCCCACAAATGGATAAAGGTACTTTACTATATTTGAGAAACCGATGAGACTCACTAAAAAAGCTAGAATTGTAGTTTGGACAATCATCCAAACTCTGTAGTCACTTGGGATGAAATGCATTCGGCTAACAAAACCATATAAGGCACTTACGGCTGTTGTGTAAATTCCTACAAAAAGAGCTATGGCAAACAAAAAATGAAAGAACGGAGAAATTTGGGAAGAGATCATCATCATTGGGATTTCAATTTTTGCGACAGTACCAATGGAAGTTAAAATACTAAAATAAATCGCTGCAACTCCTATCCCGAGGCCAAAGCCCCCAAGCAGCGCTCCTCTGAAAATTACTTTCCTATTCGATGCTTCCGCCCCCATAGGTCCTAAAACAGTAATTGCAATAATGAGGTTATAAGAGGCGTAGTTAAGCGAGGCAATGAACCAATTGGGTGCTACCCCTTTAAGAGAGCTCGCCATTTGTATTTCCTCAAGACTAAGTGGATTTTTTAGAATTGTGTAAGAGGAAATAAACAAAACGGAAATCATTAGAAAAGGTACTACAAAACTAATCGATTTTACAACTCCTTTTGTTCCTGATACGACCGTTAGTACCGTCAACAACGCCATAAAGAGGGTTCCCCACAAAGGAGATAGGTGAAATTGTTCTTTGAAAATAGCCCCAGCTCCTGCAATCATGGAGGCTATGGTTCCGAATAGGAAAATAGTGATAAAAAAGTTGATAACGGAACCAAGCTTTTTCCCGTTTGTAAACTGAATGATTTCCATGTACGATTTAGCTTGCAAGGAGCCACCAATTAATAGGATGGTGTAACCAAGCCAAAAGAAAAGAATAGTAGAGAGAAGGATTCCAAGCATACCTTTTAATCCATAGGCACTAAAAAATTGCAATACCTCTTGTCCAGAAGCAAACCCAGCACCTATTACTGTTCCAATATAGGTAGCAGCAATTTGAAAAACACTCGGACTTGAACGTGTTTCTATTGAATGCATCACTCGGTTCACCTCTATACCAAATTAAAAATAACAACTTGGACAACAATATATAGATATGAACAGAATCCTAGAATATGCATAAGGAGCGTGTTGGTAGGGACGGTTCTTACCAACACACTCCTTATACTATCAAAATTTATAACTTTGGTCGGTGATAGTATAAATTAAAACTAAGGATTTTGCTATTAAGACTTGGCGATAAGCCGAGTTTTTCTTACAAGATAAAGTATAAAATTTGTCTAGCTCCAGCG
>JAWJLM010000065.1 GCA_040191315.1 Bacillaceae bacterium S4-13-56
TACGTCGATGATCAAGGGCGCTTGCGCTTTTCTTATGGACTATTAAGGAATTTTTTTAACCATCTTAAAAAATTTTTTAACAGCATATGCGATTTTTGGATGGTGTGAATAGGCTAGGATTTTATTTTTACTTATAATAAAATTACTTTTTTTACGTGAGAGACTTTGTGGAAAAACAAATAAAGTCTAAAGAGGTTTTTGTGGTTACTTGTCGAATAAACTCATCGTACTAACTTAAAAAGGAGTGGATTTAATGAAAAGAGAAGTTCCTGAAGTCATTTATCAATTGGAAGCTCTCATGAGGCGTCTCGATAGCCGAAATCAAAAGTTGCCTGGAATTGATAAGCAGATCAATAAGTATTGGAGTGGATATAGGGGAGAACAGAACTTGGATTATTATTTAGACTTTCTTCCTTCCAGTAAATTTACCTGTTTGAAAACAGCACGTCTCAAGAATAGGTTAAACAAAACCTTTCAACTCGACAATCTTATAACAACTTCCAAATTTGCAGTATTAGCAGAAGTTAAAAACAACTCCGGAACACTTACCTTTGAACCCTCAAGTGCCCAATATTTTCAAGTGATTAATGGGAACCGATTAGCTATTTCAGACCCCTTCGAGCAAGTACGCCGGCAAAAAATCGAATTCGAGCGTTGGATGGAGGATAGAGGAATTATTGGCTACCCCGTTTTACCTTTCGTCGTGATCGGCAACCAATCCACAATTTTGCAATTCCCTCCTGGTTCAGAAGCTGCACAACATATGCTCTTTCCAGAACAACTTCCAAAACGATTAGAAACTCTTGAAAAAAATTATCAAAGTTCAAATGCACGCGATTTTCGAAAGCAACTAGGTAAGTTACACAAAGCCATCCACAAAGAAAAACTCCCAGAAAGAAAGGATGTATTAAATTCATTTAAAATATCAAGTTCTGAAATTCAGCTCGGAGTCCGGTGCCCTAGCTGTAATTCCTACTCCATGTTACGAGAATCAGGGAAGTGGGTCTGCCCTCATTGCCAACATGTAAGCAGGCATGCTCATCAACTCGCAATTATGGATTATTTTTTAATAAATAAGACCGAGATTAAGGTTAAAGAGTGTATGGATTTCCTACAAATCGAATCCCGTCACTTAGCCAGAAGAATTTTACGAGGAATGGGATGTGATACAAAAGGAAAAGGAAAAACTACTGTTTATCTGATGCCCCCAGTTTCGGTTACATTATCAAAAATAAGCGATTTATTAAATAAAAAGTGAGTATAATAGATTTTCTGAAATTTGGTTATGCGTATATTTGAGCATAAGTACACTTTTACCTGCGCATAACAATCAATTTATGAGCATAGTTGAATTTTGGCTTGCGCATAAAACACCAAATTCGCGCTAAAGAAGCTGAAATTGAGCATAAACAACAGGAATTGAGCATTAAGTAAAAAAGGGTGCGCATAAAACCTAAAATCTTGCGCATAGAAATCAAGAGAAGTGAGCATAAAGAAAAAGAAGTGCGCATAAACATTTAGTTTTGAGCATTGACAGATTTGTTTGAGCATACCGGGAAAAAAGGTGAGCATAAAACCATTGATTTTGAGCATAGTCCACCACTTTTCCGAGCATAAGAACTGTTGTTAGCGCATAGAAAGCCTTAAGTGAGCATATAGATTAAAATTTGAGCATAAGAACATAGCAGTATAGCAACATAGCAACATAGCAGCATAGGAGCATAAGAACATAGCAGCATAGGAGCATAAGA
>JAWJLM010000066.1 GCA_040191315.1 Bacillaceae bacterium S4-13-56
CAGCATAGGAGCATAAGAACATAGCAGCATAGGAGCATAGGAGCATAAGAGCATAAGAGGCATAAGAGCACAAGAACATAAGAACATAGCAGTATAGCAACATAGCAACATAGCAGCATAGGAGCCTAAGAACATAGCAGCATAGGAGCATAAGGACATAGCAACATAGCAGCATAGGAGCATAGGAGCATAAGAACATAGCAGCATAGGAGCATAAGAACATAGCAACATAGCAGCATAGGAGCATAGGAGAATAAGGGCATAGCAGCATAAGAGCACAAGAACATAAGAGCATAGCAGCACCCTAGCTCTTCTAACTAAGTAGTTATTAATTAACAATCCCTTAAACTAACAAATTAATTAAAACAAATATCCCTCGCCTCCCCTCATATAGTAAAACGTGAACTGGTTATCACTAATTACAAACCGGAACTTAATTAATAAAAACCGCACATACAAAAAAGCCCGTTCTGTTTTTTCTCTCAAATGGATTTTTTGGTTCTATGAGATCGAAAAAGTGTATATGAATGTTAATAGAGTAAGGTAGAAGGGAGGCTCCTGAGGTGAAGAAACCAGGGTTTATACTAGTTGGTTTGATTTTGTTAACGATTTTGTTAATTCCGACATTCATTGTCATACCATTTGTTGATTCAGGGGAGAGAGAAGTTGAGGTTGCCCAAAATGAGAATAAGCCGGTCACTCTTGATATAGATTCAGATATTGATGTCAAGGTGTGGCGTGCAAGTGCATCGGTTGCTGAAACGGTTCCGATTGAGGAATACGTGGTTGGTGTAGTTGCTTCCGAAATGCCGGCGGATTTTGAAATGGAGGCGTTGAAGGCGCAGGCCTTGGCTGCAAGAACGTACATCGTGAAATATATGATTAATCAAGAGGAACCAGTTAACGAATCAGGAGCACAGGTGACCGACACGATAGAGCACCAAGTCTATAAAAATGAGGATGATCTCCGAGAGACCTTTGGCAAAGACTACAATTGGAAAATGGAGAGGATCATCGAGGCCGTCCGGGCAACCAAGGGTAAGATCATCACCTATGACGGAGAGCCTATCGACGCATCCTTTTTTTCAACGAGTAATGGGTTTACAGAGAACTCGGAGGATTATTGGGCGAATGAGCTTCCTTATTTGAGAAGTGTGGCGTCGCCTTGGGATGAGGAGTCGCCGAAGTTTTTGGATCAGACGATTGTTCCTCGAGCGAAGGTGGCTGAGAAGCTTGGGGTTCCTTTGGCGAGTCCATTGAAGGTGACTATATCTAAGACTGAGGGGAATCGTGTGGAGACAATTGAAATTGGCGGAGAGACTTTTACGGGTAGGGATATTAGAGATATGTTTGATTTAAGGTCGAGTGACTTTACCATGGAGGAAAAGGACGATTATATTATTTTTAAGACGAAGGGTTATGGTCACGGTGTTGGGATGAGTCAGTATGGAGCAAATGGAATGGCAAAAGAGGGTAAGACCTATGAGGAGATTATCCACTATTTTTATAAAGGGGTGGAGATCTCAAACTTGAAGGAACATGAGGCGGAAATCACGAAGGAAGAGGTGTAAAAACCGTAGTTTGGCTTAAAAGGATAGGCCAAAGTCCTTATTTTCCCATAAATATTAAAAAATATGTAAAAAAAGTTGAAAGAAAGGTATATAAATCTCATTTTTTGATCACACTTGTTGCTGAGGTGATGATTAAATGAGCAATGAAGAGAAAAATAACGTTTCAAAATTTCCAAGTTGGAAACGTCTATCTCGCAAAAAATGGTTTTTCCCTGCTGTCTATTTAACTCTTGCTGCGATCATTCTGTCTGGTGTGCTAGTGTATCAAAATAATCAGGAAACAGCACTCGATGGTGAGAGCACAAATAATGGAGAAAATACGAGCGATAATGGAGACAGTTACAATTACTATGATGACAATGAGTCAACTCCAGTTATCGAGCAGGAGGAAAATTTAAGTCTTCCAGTCGGTGAGGGCATAGAAACTGAAATTGTAACAAAGTTCTATGACTACGATGCAAGTGAGGAAGATCAGCGTAATGCACTCGTTTTTTACAACAATAGGTACTACCAAAGCAGTGGAATTGACATTTCCCGTCAAGATGGAGAATCTTTCGATGTAACGGCTGCCCTTTCAGGAACAGTGGTTGAAGTAAAAGAAGATCCACTTCTCGGATACGTTGTCACACTGTCACATGACAATGGAATTACCACCCACTACGCTTCACTTGAAGATGTGACGTTGCAAGCAGGTTCTGAAGTAAGACAAGGGGAAACAATCGGAACTGCCGGGCGTAACCTTTTTGGGCAAGCAAGTGGAACACATGTACACTTTGAAGTTTGGAAGGATGATGTTCAGTTAAATCCTGAAACATTCATTAACAAACCAGTAAGTGACATTCAAGCGCCAGAAGTGAATGATGCAGAGGACCGCGAATCCAACCTGCAAAAGCCCGCTTCTGGCACTCAACAAGAGCTTGGTCAGGAAACTGACGTTGATACTGATGTGGATACAAATACAGAATCCTCCATCTCTCAAGCTCAAGCCTAATCGTAACCCTACTTTTTGCATATGACAAGTTGGATACGACGATGGAAATAACAGGCCTCTCCAGGGTCTGTTATTTTTTTGTGCACAGATAAGAAAGTATAAAATATGTCTAGCTCCAGCGCCCTATCGACTAGAGTCGGTTCCCTCCTCTCCATCGATAAGTCAACATCGATGAAGGAGGTTCGGTTAAAAACGCGACATCCGATTACTCGGCCCACCGAAAACATTTGTCGCAACACCGAACTGACTCGCATCCTGCGAGCCCTCGTGAACCGTGTTTCCTTTATCTCGGAGGATCAACCGCCACATCGTGTGGCAACGCCTACGTGACCCACATCCTGTGGGCCTCACCGCCTTACGTCGATGATCAAGGGCGCTTGCGCTTTTCTTAACAGATAGGAAAGTATAAAACTTTCCTATCTGCATAAGTGCAACTAAGCCATTCGCCACAAAGGCTTGGCGAATGCCAAGTTTTCTAACAAAATAAGAAAATTTGTCTAGCTCAAGCGAAAAAAATTTTCATCGAGTAATGTTCGAAGTTTTTGCCCCAAGTAAGGAAAACTACTTCACAGAATCAAGTGCTTTTCTTGGTTCGAGGGGCATCCTATC
This sequence comes from Bacillaceae bacterium S4-13-56, assembly GCA_040191315.1. Classification (NCBI taxonomy): domain Bacteria; kingdom Bacillati; phylum Bacillota; class Bacilli; order Caryophanales; family Bacillaceae; species Bacillaceae bacterium S4-13-56. The sequence continues at coordinate 3,172 of JAWJLM010000066.1, forward strand.
GACTAGAAATGGTTCCCTCCTCTCGATTCGATAAGTCAACATCGACGAAGGAGGTTCGGTTAAAAGCGCAACATCCGATTACTTGGCCACCGAAAACATTTGTCGCAACGCCCCTGCGAGCCCTCGTGAATCGTGTTTCCTAGGACAGGAAAGTTACAATGAACGACTTTGCACGAAGAAAAAGCTTTTTGGAGGATGTAGGTCACCACACGATGTGACGACGACGATCCTTGTTCTCGGGTGAGGTCCACCCCCTAAAGTCGGTGGACATGGGAAGTTGGACTTTTCCTCATTCGATAATGAACCGAATCTATGGGTAAGTCGGTAATAACTTGTATTTTTTTGTCTTTTCAAAAAAATCAGGTTGTCCCATTGAAATAGAGTAGCATATTCGCCCAGGCCCGTTCATAAATTGTAACTAAAGTAGCATTTAGCAGTTAGGTTTGAAGTGAGGGAACGTGGGGTTGACAGCGAAGTAGCCACTACACATCATACGCGTTCGGTGAACAGAAACCATTCAGGCCCTATTCGTTGCATAATCGCCTTGTCTCATTTCTATACCTCGCATATTCAACACGGGGAGGCGAGTGGTGTGCACGACTACATCAAAGAACGTACTATCAAGATTGGGAATTATATTGTAGAAACAAGAAAAACGGTCAGAACCATAGCAAAAGAATTCGGTGTTTCCAAAAGCACAGTTCATAAAGATTTGACGGAAAGACTACCTGACATTAATCCTGAATTAGCTAATGAAGTCAAAGATATCCTAGACTATCACAAATCAATACGGCATCTTCGTGGCGGAGAAGCAACCAGAAAAAAATATAAAACCGCCAATTAATCGATGCAAATACTTAACTTTACACATCTGACAGGCTTAAGGGCTTGTCGATTTTTTTTTGAGGGTCTGTCTGGTTGGCGGTTTCGTTTCTGTTATCGTCTGGTGTGACCTAGTTTAAGGTTTCGCTGGTTTATTGATTTTTTTGAACTGTGTGCTGATAACTCGTCTTATGTGCACCCATTAAGCTCAACTAACAAAAGCGGAATTACCCCTGCTCAAATCTATCCTCAACAACTTCAATCCCCCTCCAAACCGAAAAAATCGCCACCTTTCACTTTTTTTCTACAGAGTTTGCCATTAAATTTTGATTTTGTGGTAAAATAGAAAATTAGAAGTCCTATGCAAACTTTACATAAATGTTTACTTATTAAAATATATAAAAACGGCAGGGAGGCACGACTACACATGTTTTCAAGGGATATTGGAATTGACCTTGGTACCGCCAATGTATTGATTCACGTTAAAGGAAAAGGAATTGTTTTGAATGAACCATCTGTAGTTGCAATGGATCGCAACACGGGACGAGTTCTTGAGGTTGGAGAAGAAGCTCGTCGCATGGTAGGAAGAACTCCAGGAAATATCGAGGCAATTCGTCCGTTGAAAGATGGAGTCATTGCTGATTTTGATGTAACAGAAGCAATGTTACGTCACTTTATTAATAAAATTAATGTTCGTGGATTTTTGTCCAAGCCTCGTATGCTGATTTGTTGCCCTACCAATATTACGAAGGTGGAGCAGAAGGCGATTAAGGAAGCAGCAGAAAAAAGCGGCGGTAAAAAGATTTATTTGGAAGAAGAGCCTAAGGTTGCTGCCATCGGAGCGGGTATGGAAATTTTCCAACCAAGCGGGAACATGGTCGTTGATATCGGTGGAGGAACAACGGATATTGCCGTTCTTTCCATGGGAGACATTGTAACGTCCTCATCAATCAAAATGGCCGGTGACAAATTCGATAACGAAATCCTTCAATATATTAAGCGAAAATATAAGCTACTTATTGGGGAGCGCACGGCGGAAGATATTAAAATGAATGTTGCTACTGTTTTCCCTGGTGCTCGCAATGAGGAAGTTGATATTCGCGGACGTGACATGGTCACTGGTTTGCCACGTACAATTTCAGTAAAATCAGATGAAATTGAAGTAGCGCTTCGTGAGTCCGTCTATATTATTGTACAAGCAGCTAAAACGGTTCTTGAAAGAACACCACCTGAATTGTCAGCAGACATTATTGACCGCGGGGTTATCATGACTGGTGGAGGCGCGTTACTTCACGGTATCGATCAACTCCTTGCAGATGAGCTAAAAGTTCCTGTTCTTATTGCTGAGGAGCCAATGAACTGTGTGGCAAAAGGAACCGGAATCATGCTGGAAAACATTGATAAAATTGCAAGAAACAAAATAATTTAATTTTAATATACGTTTAAAACTTATTTCACGATTATAACGGGAGTGGATTTCATTGCTCAGAGGGTATTACTCGGCGGCATCAGGGATGCTTGCACAACAAAGACGCCAAGAAGCATTATCAAATAATATTGCGAATACACTAACGCCTGGATATAAGGCGGATGAGGCGGTTTTGCGTGCCTTTCCTGAAATGTTAATGCAACGTTTGGATAGCAATACTTTGCCGACGGACCGTCCGTTACGTTTTGCGACGCAAAAGGAATTGGGCTCCATAAATACGGGAGTGTATATTCAAGAAACAATCCCTGATTTTATCCAAGGTCAGCTTCGTCAAACAGGACTTACAACCGACTTGGCACTAGTAGATGGAATCTACCCCGACGAAACAGGCAGTTTATTTTTTGCCATTCAAGGTCTTGATGGAGAAACTCGCTATACTCGAAACGGGAATTTCACCGTGGATCAAGAAGGTTATCTGGTGACCAACCAAGGGCAATATATATTAAACACAAACAACAACCGAATTCAGACCGATGGAATGGAGTTCACAGTTTCCCCAGACGGATCCATCCAATTTGAAGGAAATCAAATTCCATTACAGCTCTCATATGTTTCTGATGTAAGTCAATTAGTAAAAGAGGGCAATGATCAGTTTAGGAACGAAGGTGGAGCGAATGTTGTGGATGTAAGACAAACAGCAGGCGCAACCTATCAAATTCAACAAGGTTTTCTTGAAGGCTCCAATGTGGACCAGACCCGCACCATGACTGAGATGATGCGTACTTACCGACTTTTCGAATCGAATCAAAAGGTTCTTCAAGCCTATGACCGCAGTATGGAAAAAGCCGTCAATGAAATTGGACGACTAAGATAGGAGGAATCGCTCAATGCTTAACTCTGCCGTAACAATGGGGCAGCTTCAACAAAAATTGGATTTAATTGCGAACAATATGGCAAACGCCGGTACGAATGGATATAAAACCCGTGGGGCTGAATTCAGTTCACTTTTATACCAACAAATTAATAATCAACAGCACGCTGATGAGGAAATCGGTCGTCTCACTCCAAACGGGATTCGAATTGGTTCTGGAGCTAGACTTGGAGCAACCAATTTGAACATGACAGAAGGGGCTATCCTTACGACTGGACGTGATCTGGACGTCGCTCTTTTAGAAAAAAATCAGTTTTTTCAAGTGCTTGTTACGGAGAATGGTGTTCAGCAAACCCAATACACTCGGGATGGAAGTTTTTCTCTTCAGCCGGTGAATAACGGAGAATCTCTGATGCTCGTTACAAAAGCTGGTTATCCAGTGCAAGGTGAAAATGGACCAATTTTATTGGACCCTTCAACTGAAAAAGTATCTATAACATCTGATGGAATTGTTCAAGGGAAAACCAATGGAGTCATCTTTGAAGCAGGGCAATTGCAAGTGGTACAAGCTACTAGACCAAGATTATTAGAAGCTAAGGGAGATAATCTCCTTGGCCTTCCTGAAAATGTAAATGTTAATGTGGGTGATATCCTTCAAGTGGTAGCTAATAATACAGCGAGGCTTAAGACAGGCGCACTTGAAGCTTCCAATGTAGATATCGCCAAAGAAATGACAGAAATGATCATGGTACAACGTGCCTATCAATTTAATGGAAGATCTATCTCTATGGGAGATCAAATGAGCGGCTTAATCAATCAGCTGCGCTAGATCGATTGAAGGGAATTTTACTGATGGCTGCAAATCAAAAACAACTCACGCGTGAAGAACATAAGAAACAGGCAAAAGACCGTAAACGTAGCGCAAGACAAGAGAAAAAAGCAGGCAAGAAGCCACGCATACGATTAATTCCTGTATGGGTAAAAATTTTACTTGTTGTCATTTTGTGCGCAGTTGCCCTAGCCGTCGGAACCATGATTGGCTATGGAATCATAGGAGACGGAAACCCCAAAGACGTCTTCCAAAAAGAAACCTGGCAACATATCATCGATCTTGTGAAAAAATAAAGCGTGTTGGTAGGGACGGTTCTCACCAACACAGTTATCTATACTCGAGTCACAGTAAGGAGGACCATATAATTCATGGATATTAATGAAATTAAAGAAGTCATTCCACATCGTTATCCTTTTTTATTAATTGATCAAGTTACGGATATGGAACTTGGCAAACGAGCAGTGGGATTCAAAAATGTAACAGCAAATGAGCCATTTTTTCAAGGACATTTCCCCGATTATCCAGTAATGCCTGGTGTGTTGATCGTAGAAGCTCTTGCCCAAATGGGAGCTGTGGCTATTCTTAAGCAAGAAGAGAACCGCGGGAAAATCGGTTTCCTTGTTGGTATTGATAAATGTCGTTTTAAGCGTCAAGTTAAACCAGGTGATCGCCTCGATCTCGATGTTGAAATCATCCGCAGTAAAGGTCGAATTGGCAAAGGAAAAGGGCGCGCCACCGTCAATGGCGAACTCGCCTGCGAAGCCGAAATCACCTTCGCAATCGGAGACTAACTGGCGTGTTGGTAGGGACGGTTCTCACCAACACGGTATTATAAGGATTACTCTAAAAGAGAGAAGATCTATGCTTAAATTTCGTTTTATAAGCTCAAATTAATTGATTATGCTCACTGATTTGCCTCAAATGAGGGGTCAATGCTCAAAAATTGAATTTTTATGCTCGGCTTTTTTTGCTCAATGCTCAACATGTAAACTTAATGCTCTAACTACCGCTTTCATGCTTAATTTTTTCTTTTAACGCGCAATTAAACAGAGTGTTCATAGACCGTTTATTAAGGAACAATCGGAAGTTTTGCACGTAAGAAAGCCCAACGAGCAGTTTTAGCTGCCAGTTGGGCTTTTTTCTTTATAAGTTTGACCTTAAATCCGCAAAATTTTTGATTGTTTCAGAAGGATGAAGTCGCGGCCTCGATTAGAATTACAATTACCATTAAACCGTCACAATATTTGTGCAAACACGTAGCGATTTCGTTATTCTCACCAACACGCTGATTAGAGGAGATGTAATGGTCACAATGTCCTCTCTGGACCCATTCCCTTTATGCTCAACATAGCTCATATTCCTTCTTTTTTGCTTAAACTTTTCCTTTGAATAAATCAATGCTCAACCGTCATTAACTCAATCTTTTCCCCGTTTAGAATTTACATAATATCAATACCCATGGATAAACTAAGGAAAAGTTGTTATCAACAAAACAATTTTTGACAGATAGAGAAGAAAAACCATCTCATTCTGCATAAGGCGATATACTCGGGGGTCAATTTCCAAAAAGAAACTACAAAATTCGGTGGATTTTTGGACAAGATAAAAGTGTAAACATCTGAAAAAGGAGGAGTTTCACTTGAAAAAAAATTGGTTAATTAAAGTGGGAGTTTCAGTATTAGCATTATCCATGGTAACGGCATGCGGTGATGACGATGAACAAAACCCACCACCAGAAGATAACGAGAATATCATTGAAAACCCTGTTGACGAAGGAGAAAACATCGGTGATGAAATCGAAAATAACATCGATGAGAACATTGACATGGGTGATGAAAACAATGGCACAGAAAATGGTGCCAATAATGGAACAAATAACGGAACAAATAACGGAACAAACAACGGAACAAATAACGGAACAAATAACGGAGAAAACAATGGCACAAACGGTGGAACCGAAAATGATATGGATACAAATGACACTGACTTATTAGAAAACGGAAATGAAAACGAAGAAGAGTAAAAAATAACGCAGGTAGTGGGGTAATTCCCGCTACCTTTTTTATACTGCCAGAATTTTTATCTTTAGTCGGTTGATAGCATGACTTGCGCTCCAAAGCATAAGGGATTTTAACTTTTTAGAGTCCAATAACGACGATAAACCAAGTTTATCTAGCAAAACATATGCTATTTCATAATAAAAACGTGTTCAAACACCACTTATTATTTCGAGATAGCATTCCCTGGGAATTGTCAATACCATATTAGGAAAACGCTTACAAAAATAACAAGCTTTAGCACTAAATTGACACATAATATATCTTATTTTTTTAGTATAAATTAACTATAATGAAGACATGTGGTAATTAGTTGGATAAATATGGAGAGGAAGATTATTTTGATTACTGCGGAAAATTATGAAGTAAACTCTAAAACAATGGCCCTACTCTACAACGAAGCAACCCTGGGCTCCATCATTATTGAAACAGAACAAATTAAGTATTGTCGGCTTACACCAAATCAAATTATCAAAAGGAGTTGCATACTGAAAGGGATTAGCTACGAAATGCGCCGGGAAAGCAGTAGAAGGATATTAAAGAAATCTCAAATGTTACCCATCGTCATGGAATCCTATGAAAAAATAATTGTTTTTCCTACCTCATCCCCAAGAAACGACAATTGTGACTGGCTTTGTTTCAACCACATCATTGATAATCTCCCCAATAAATATAACAAAAAATATTCCATAGTTATCTTTAGTAATAGCATCTCTCAAAAAATCCTTGCAGCTTCAACGCTCATCGACCGTCAACTTTCTCTCTGCGGACTTATTATTGCAAGAACATATTATAGTGAAAAGAGCCACCAACAATTACCTTAAAATTATGAAAAGAGGATCTTCTAGAATCCTCTTTTTTCTTGCTTTACAAGATCATATAAGCTATTATAATTACGTTATCGTTACATGACTGACCAGTCAACCAATGGAATGACTAAGGAGTCACTTTTGTTAACAGAGCAGTCTCAATATGCTACCTTATCCGTATAACAGCAAGTGAAACTTCAATAGTACTCTCATGAAAAAACATTAAATTTTTCATCCTTGTAGATGAAGCTTGCTTCGTTCATGCAGGATAAAAAAGGCGAAGGGAGGTTCTTTCCGTGAATGAAAAAAAGAAGTTAGTGATAGATGCAGGGCTTACACTTTTTAGTGCTAAGGGTTTTTATACCACATCTGTTCAGGAAATCGCCCAGCAGGCAGGCGTATCCAAAGGAGCTTTTTACATTTATTTCAAATCAAAGGAAGACCTATTGCTCTCCATTTATAAATACTACTTTGATACCGTTACAGAGGAATTAGAAAAAATCAAACGACAAGAACTGTCTCCTGTTGAAGTTTTGACCCAACAGCTAGAAGTTTTTATTCAAACGATTGACCAAGAGAAAGAATTCATTTTCATGCACATTCAGGACAACATTACGGTTAATCAAGAAATTGACGACTTTTTGAAAAAAATTCGAATCCAAACCTTCGAATGGTCCGTAAATAGACTAGAAGCCATTTATGGAAATTCATTAGAAGAAAAAATGATTGATGGCACGATTCTGCTGGATGGATTACTCTTTGGCTTTGTGAAATGGATTGTTGCCTCAAAGAGCTCGATAGATTATAAAAATTTGGCGCAATTCATCGTGCGACGGCTGGATGATACGATCCAGGGCATGCTAAAGGAAAAAACACCACCGATTGTTACAAAAGCAACATTCATGGAGCAATTCCCAATCTGTGTCAAAAACAACAGGAATGAATCGGTTCGCAATTATTTGCTCCATATACAAGAAAAAATGGATTCTTCCGAAGAACGAAGGCAGGAGCTTAACGAAACAATAGCACTCCTCCTCAATGAACTAAAAAAAGATCAACCACAGCGCATTTTATTCAAAGGAATGCTTTCACAATTTGCTAATGAACCGAGCATTCAAGATGAGATACAAGCAATTTTTGATGAGTTGGGTATCAAGTAGCGCTAGGGAGCGAACCGAACTGCGGGGGTGCCAGGCGGCACATAAATGACTAAATCGTCACTTATTTAACCATTATTTCACTTAAATGAATTTTTTGTTCAAAACCGTCACATAAACCGCCGATTTCAGCACTATGGATTTTGGGCATGGCGCCTACTTACAGAGAAGCTTGTTAGTATCCTAGAACCCCACTGTTTTATCTGTGGGAGTTGTCAGGTATTGTGGCACTTTAGTTGAAAGACTTCAACTAAACCAATTAAATCAACGGGTTTAGCACTTAAAATTTCAGAACTATCACCTAAACCAAATGATCGTCTCCAAACTCAAGAGAATAGCACTCAAACTAAGAAAATTTCACATAAAGGAAACTCAGCAGGCAACAACCCCGGGAGGAGTCACATTCAACAAGAAAACCCGGCAGGCAGCAACCAGCCAAAATTAAATTTAACAAGAAAATGAACCAGGCAATAACCGGCCGAAATTAAATTTAACAAAGAAAACCCGTGGGCAACAACCAGCCAAAATTAATTCAACAAGAAAACCCGGCAGGCAACAACCAGCAGACATTAAATTCAAGAAGAAAATGCACTAGGCAAAAACTCAGCAGACATTAAATTTAACAAAGAAAACCCGTGGGCAACAACCCTAGGCAGGTGTCAAAATACATAAGAAAGCCGGTAGGCAACAAGCCTGTAGCAGCCCACCTAAATATAAAACAGAACAAACCAAGGAGGATTAACCCTACATGAAATTAGTTGAAACTTCCGTCAAGCGACCCGTCGGCGTCATTATGATTGTACTCGCGATCATGGCGCTCGGCGTTGTTTCCCTTCGCAACTTAGCTATCGACCTATATCCTGAGATTGACCTTCCTGTAGCCGTCGTCTCCACGAGTTATGAAGGCGCCGCACCAGAGGATGTAGAAAAACTCGTATCCAGACCGATTGAATCGGCCGTCAGCTCCATTGAAGGAATTGAACTTGTTCAATCCCAATCCCAATTTGGAGCTTCCATCGTATTTATGATGTTCAACACCGGCGCCGACCTCGACACGACACTTATTGAAGTCCGGGAACAAGTCGACCGTGTCAAAGCCATGCTCCCACAAGGAGCGAATGAACCAGTCGTCCTAAGATTCGACCCACAACAAATGCCGGTGATGTGGGTATCTATGACTGGAGACAGCCCGGAAAACCTTCAGCAACTGGCTGAAGATCGCATTGTACCATACTTAGAAAGACAGGGTGATGTCGGATCCATTCAGGTGCAAGGTGGAAAAATCCGTGAGGTTCAAGTCATCACTGACCCAGAAGAACTAGCCGAATATGGTCTCACAGCTGGATTGCTCGTCCAGGCCATTAACGCAAACAACCAGTCCGCATCCGCGGGCGTCGTACAAGAAGAGGGAAAAGACCTGCAAGTTCGAATCACAGGTGAATTCCAAAATGTAGAGGACATCAAAAACGTCCTCATCACGACCCCCATGGGGGAGCGAGTCACGCTAGAAGAAGTGGCAGACGTTCGTGACACTTTTCAGGAACAAACATCCTTAACTAAAATTAACGGGGAGCAAGCCGTGGTCCTTACAGTTCTCAAAAAGAGTGACGGGAATACGGTGGAGGTGTCGGACAATGTTCGTGGGGCGGTTGATGAGCTGAATGAGGACTTGCCGGGACGAGTGGAGCTAAAAACGGTGCTCGATACGGCGGACTTCATAAGAATCTCTATTGACTCAGTCATGCAGAACATGTTGATTGGGGGGCTTTTCGCAGTCCTTGTGTTATTCCTATTCCTGAAGAGTCTCCGCGCGACGATTGTCATCGGACTCTCCATCCCTATCGCGGTCATCTCTACGTTCACGCTCATGTACTTTACTGGCGAAACGGTGAATGTCTTAACACTAGGAGGACTCGCACTTGGAATTGGAATGATGGTTGACAGCTCGATCGTCATCCTGGAGCACATCGTCACTTATCGATCACGGGGTTACTCGCTGAAAGAAGCAGCTAAACTTGGCGCATCCGAACTCGCGCCAGCCGTTATTGCATCGACGACCACCACACTCGTCGTCTTCTTGCCAATCGTTTTCGTAGAAGGAATCGCATCTGAGCTCTTCACACCGCTCGCGCTGACCGTCTCCTTCTCCCTGATCGCATCACTTGCCGTCTCCGTGACGCTCATCCCGATGCTATCATCAAAGCTACTAGGCAAAATCAGCAAAGACAACGGCCGACGCTACTGGTTCGACCAATTCCTAGACTGGATCAACAAAGGCTACCGAGTAGCACTCAGATTCGTACTCCGTCGCCGCTGGATCGTGGTGATAGGGACGGTTCTCATGATCACGGGCAGCATATTGCTCATCCCGCAAATCGGAACTGAATTCATCCCAGAATCCGACCAAGGCCAAGTGCAAATCAGCGTCGAAACCGAACAAGGCACAACACTCGAACAAATGGAAGACCTTACTAGGAACATTTCGGAAAAATTAGACGCGTACGAGGAAAGCATCGAAACAAGCTTCCTAACCGTTGGGGGTGGCGGATACGCCGGATTTAGCTCTCAATCGAACACGGCTAGCTATACCATTCAGCTGGTCGGACCATCAGAACGTGAGATGGATACCCGTTCCTTTGTAGAAGAAGTGACAGAGGATCTTGAGGAATACACGGATGAAGCGGAAATTGTGGTTGCGGACCTGGCTACGGGTATCAGTGGCGCAGTATCTCCAATTCAAGTGAACCTCAATGGTCCTGAGTACGAAAAACTTGAGGAATTAGCTGCCGATGTCATGGAGGAAATCAAGAATATTGATGGCATCACAACAGTCGAAAGCTCTGTAACTGAAACTCGACCTGAGTTAAATTTAATTGTAGATGAAGAAGCGGCCGCTGATTATGGGTTAACCTATGCAGATGTGATGCGCCAAGTCCAAATGGCGATGAACGGCCAAATTGCGACTCGTTTCCGTGAAGGTGGAAATGAAATAAATGTACGTTTTATCATTCCTGAAAATCAACGCGAAACTGTGGAGGATTTAAAAGAGCTGTTAATTACTTCTCAAAGAGGGCTAGTTGAGCTGCAAGAAGTAGCTTCTATTGAGGAGGTTGAAGGGCCATCCGCGTTAACACGACAAAATCAGCAAAACCAAGTGAACGTTAACGTGGATATTGCCGACCGGGACCTTGGTAGCGTGTCTAGTGACATTGAGAAGCGTTTGGAAGCTATGGACATCGATGAGGATTATTCCTTCTCTGTTGGTGGGCAGGCGGAAGACATGCAGGAAGCTTTCTCTGACCTTGCTGTTGCGCTGGTGTTCTCAATCTTCCTTGTTTACGCAGTCATGGCGGTTCAGTTCGAGAACTTCTTGTTCCCACTGATCATTATGTTCTCAATGCCGGCAACGGTAATTGGAGTCGTCGGTGGATTATACGTAACGGGGTTACCACTGAGTGTGCCTGCGTTTATCGGGGTCATCATGCTGGCGGGAATCGTGGTAAACAACGCGATTGTGCTGGTGGATTATATTAATATCTTGCGGCGAGGGGGAATGGAGCGGCAGGAGGCGATTCTCGAAGCGGGTCCAAGTCGTCTGCGTCCAATTCTGATGACCTCCCTCACCACAATCTTGGGAATGATCCCATTAGCCCTTGCATTTGGGGTAGGTGCAGAAGCGCAGCAGCCACTCGCGATCGTTATCATCTTTGGCCTAGGCATATCCATGCTGTTCACCCTGCTCCTCATCCCAGTGGTGTATACGCTGTTTGACGACCTCACACGAAAATTTGTAAAGAATAGAGAGATAAAATAAGGTTAATGAATGCCCCAAGCCCCTTTCCAGGGGGCTTGGGGTACCTTTGTGAGAAAGAGGGAGCATAAACAACTTAATTTGCGCGAATCAGTCGAGAGTTGAGCATAAACAAATAAACACGAGCATACCCTTCGTAAAAGTCGCGCATTACTGTGAGGAAGAGGGAGCATAAACAACTTAATTTGCGCGAATCAATTGGGAGTTGAGCATAAACAAATAAACATGAGCATACCCCTCGTAAAAGTTGAGCATTACTGTGAGAAAGAGTGAGCATAAACAACTTAATTTGCGCCAATCAATCGGGAGTTGAGCATAAACAAATAAACATGAGCATTACTATTAAAAAAACGAGCATAAAACAAAGAATTTTGAGCATAAAAATTTAAAATCAGCGCATAGACCTCAAATGTTGCGCGATGACATGAAAACTTGAGCATATAGCTGGAAAACTGAGCTATCCCAACCCCAATCCCAATCCCAACCCCAATCTCAATCCCAATCCCAATCCCAATCCCTAACCTAAAGTGCCCTATTAACCGCTGTTAACCTATTCATTTTCAAAACAAGAAATAAACATGAGCATGCCCCTCGTAAAACCCGAGCATCGCTGTAAGAAAGAGTGAGCATAAACAACTTAATTTGCGCGAATCAATCGGGAGTTGAGCATAAACAAATAAACACGAGCATTACTATTAAAAACCCGAGCATAAAACAAAGAATTTTGAGCATAAAAATTTAAAATCAGCGCATAGACCTCAAATGTTGCGCGATGACATGAAAACTTGAGCATATAGCTGGAAAACTGAGCTATCCCAATCCCAACCCAAATCCCAATCCTTAACCCAAGTGTCCTATTAACCGCTGTTAACCTATTCATTTTCAAACCATTAAATAAACAAGAGCATACCCTTCGTAAAAGCCGAGCATAAAACAGTAAAAGTTGAGCATTACTGTGAGAAAGAGTGAGCATAAACAACTTAATTTGCGCGAATCAGTCGGGAGTTGAGCATAAACAAATAAACACGAGCATTACTATTAAAAACCCGAGCATAAAACAAAGAATTTTGAGCATAAAAATTTAAAATCAGCGCATAGACCTCAAATGTTGCGCGATGACATGAAAACTTGAGCATATAGCTGGAAAACTGAGCTATCCCAACCCCAATCCCAATCCCAATCCCTAACCCAAGTGTCCTATTAACCGCTGTTAACCTATTCATTTTCAAAACAAGAAATATATATCCCTCTCCCCATGTCAATCCCGTGTCCAACCTCCCCTAAACCCAATTTCAACTTTGCCACGTAACTTAACTCAAATACATTGACGTCCCCCGCAAAATAAAGTAAAGTGAAGGTAACAAGTTAATTAACTACGTGATGGAGAAATGGAGAACCACACTAGAAAGTGCTTTCTAACCAAAAAAAGCATTATTCAAGTGTGGTTTTTTGTGCATAAATCAACACCATCAGCCACTTAACTATCAAACTACCCGAATAACAACCAAAATAATAAGATACACCCATCACGCACCACACCTAAAAAATTCAGAGGAGGAACCAAGGATGACTTTTTCAAGTAAAGAAAGAGAACAAATGCTCACCGAAATAGAATCAGACCAACTCGATGTTCTAGTCATCGGGGGAGGAATCACAGGAGCAGGAATCGCCCTAGATGCTGTAACTAGAGGCTTGAAAGTCGCAGTAGTCGAAATGCAAGACTTCGCAGCAGGTACATCTAGCCGATCCACCAAGCTCGTGCACGGAGGACTGCGCTACCTCAAGCAATTCGAAATTGGAGTCGTAGCGGAAGTGGGGAAAGAACGTGCCGTCGTATACGAAAACGGCCCACACGTAACCACCCCCGAATGGATGATGCTCCCATTTTACAAAGGAGGTACATTCGGACCATTCACAACCAATATCGGCCTCAGAGTTTACGACTTCCTAGCAGGAGTGAAAAAATCCGAACGCCGCAAAATGCTCTCTGCCGAAGAAGCAAAACGCCGTGAACCACTGTTAAACGAAGAAAACTTACGCGGAGCCGGCTACTATGTCGAATATCGCACAGACGACGCTCGTCTCACCATTGAAGTCATGAAAAAAGCCATCGAAAAAGGCGCCCGCGCAATTAACTATGTCAAAGTAACCAACCTAATCTACAACGAATTAGGCCAAATCACCGGCGTGGAAATCACAGACCAAACCAACGGTAACTCACGCAATCTCTATGCAAAAAAAATCGTTAACGCAGCAGGCCCATGGGTCGACACGATCAGAGAAAAAGACAAATCCAAAGTAGGAAAAACCCTGCTACTAACCAAAGGAATCCACCTAGTCTTTGACCAAAAAAGATTCCCGCTCAGGCAAGCCATCTACTTTGACACACCAGACGGACGCATGGTTTTCGCCATCCCACGAGACGGCAAGGCCTACGTTGGGACTACCGACACCGTCTATGAAGAAGGCGACATCGTTCACCCAACCATGACCAAAGAAGACGCAGAATACGTACTCAACGCTATTGACTATATGTTCCCTTCCATTAAAATTAAGGAAGAAGACATCGAATCCAGCTGGGCAGGACTACGACCACTCATCCGAGAAGAAGGCAAAGGCCCATCCGAAATCTCACGAAAAGACGAAATCTTCATCTCAGACTCCGGCCTCATCTCCATCGCCGGCGGAAAACTAACAGGATACCGCAAAATGGCCGAACAAGTCGTCGACAAAGTCGCAGCACTTTTACAACAAGAAACGGGCACAACCTACCCGTCCACCCAAACCGAACACCTCCCAATATCCGGCGGAGACGTAGGCGGATCCAAAGCCTTCACCAACTTCATTTCGGAAAAAACTCACCAAGGGGAGGCCGCCGGATTATCGAAAGACGCTGCCAGCCTTTTGGTGCAGCGGTACGGCTCTAACGTAAATCACTTATTCGAAATTTACGCCGAACGTAAACAAGAGGCTATCGATAATGGGATTGACCCGGTCGCATTTGCCATGCTAATCTACTCCATCGAGCACGAAATGGCCTACAAACCAGTAGACTTCTTCGTCCGTAGAACCGGCGCCCTATTCTTTGACATCGAATGGGTAAAAACAAATAAAGACCCTATCATTGAATACATGGCAAAATATTTCTCTTGGACTAACGAACAAACGAACCAATACACCAACGAACTAGAACAACTACTAACAGAAGCCGTAAACCCAGAAACAAAAGATGAAATGCTAGTCTAATCCTCAAGAACCGTCATCTAACAGCTAATAGGGTGACGGTTCTTCTTTTTTAAAAATGATAAGAAATCTGTCCAGCTTCTGTAAAAAACTTTACCGAGTTATTAACTGAATTTTTGAATGGATGAATCGAAGGAGTAGCCTGCCGACTCCCGTCATGTTGATGCTCACGAGGCTTGCACTTTTTAGTAAATAAAGGAACTCCTAAAATTAGTTTTAACCTGACAATTATTATCAAAAAAATCATTTTAGGACAAATATTAATCATTGCCGTTTGTGTATTAATTCACAAAAAACTATTTTAATTTATTAAACTTCATTGTGAAAGGAGAGGTGTCAGTGGAAAATTTGGAAGGTGTTCTTCCAGCAATCAAGAGGTTTAAAGATTTTGATCATGCTATGGAAAGCAAGTCGACATATGTTATTTTTTTAGATTCAAGAATTTCACAGATTGGAGACCTGGTAAAAGTTGTTAAGGAACATAATAAAAAAGCACTGGTACATGTTGATCTCGTCAGAGGACTGAAGGCAGATGAATATGGGATGGAATTTTTGCTGCATGAGGCGAAAGTGGATGGTGTGATTTCAACAAGAACTAATGTGATAACCGTTGCCAAAAAACATAAAATCTTGGCTATTCAGAGGCTATTTTTATTGGACAGTCATGCGATGGAAAGTAATTTAAAATTAATAGATCAAATTAGGCCAGATTACTTAGAGGTATTACCTGGGATTGCTCCTAAAATTATTCGAGATGTGAAACGAAAAACAAGTATACCAATCATCGCTGGGGGTCTTATTCAAGATAAAACGGATATACAAAATGCATTAAATGCAGGTGCAATTGCTGTTTCTACATCACTAAAAAAACTATGGTAAAAAAACATTAAAAAAAAGATGTTGACACCGCTTACAGTATTCGTTAAAGTAATAGTAACAAGTTAAGAGATGTGTCTGGAGACGAGGAGACCCACACTTCAATTAGTGCTTTTTCAACCAAAAGTACTTTATTGAAGTGTGGGCTTTTAGCTTATATCGATGTAGCTATCTGGATACATCTAGTGTACTTGATTAATATTTTGCGAGAGGGGATTTATAACATGTCACCATTTTTAGCAGAAGTAGTGGGAACCATGATTTTAATCATCTTTGGTGGAGGCGTCGTCGGTGGTGCAGTTTTAAAAGGTACGAAAGCTGAAGGTACTGGATGGGTACTCATCACGTTAGCTTGGGGTCTTGCAGTTGCCTTGGCGGTTTTTGCAGTGGGATCATACTCTGGAGCACATATTAACCCTGCAGTAACCTTAGGATTAGCTGCAGCTGGAGATTTCCCATGGGCTGACGTTCCAGTATATATCACAGCTCAAATGATTGGAGCAATCATCGGAGCAATAGTTGTTTACCTTCAATATTTACCTCACTGGAGTAAAACGACAGACCCAGGCCTAAAGTTAGCGGTATTCTCTACTGATCCAGCAATTCGCAGCACACCAGCAAACTTTGTTAGTGAACTTATCGGTACTTTTGTTCTATTACTAGGGCTATCTTTCATCGGTGCAAATAGTTTCTCTGATGGGTTAAATCCATTAGTGGTCGGTTTATTAATTGTAGCAATTGGTATGTCCCTAGGTTCAACAACTGGATACGCGATCAACCCAGCACGTGACTTAGGCCCACGTATTGCTCACGCTTTGCTTCCAATCCCAGGAAAAGGAAGCTCTGATTGGGGATATGCTTGGATTCCAGTATTTGGTCCAATCCTTGGTGGTATTTATGGAGCAGTTTTCTATAAAGCTGTTTTTGTAGGTGAAGTTACAGGTTTATTTTGGGGATTAAGTGTTGTTGTCGCAATTATATTGGTATATGCTGCAGCAGATGAGTTGAAGAAAGTTAAGGTAGATGTTAAAACTGATTCAACGAAGAAAGCAGTTTAAGTGATTTAGATTTAAATACTTAAATACTAGTATTTTAATCAAAAAGAAATAAGAGGAGGAAAAAGTAATTATGAGCGAAAAATTCATTATGGCATTAGACCAAGGGACAACAAGTTCTCGAGCAATTCTTTTTAATCACAGTGGTGAAATTGTTGCAACGGCGCAAAGAGAATTCGAACAAATTTTTCCTAAGCCAGGTTGGGTAGAGCACAATGCGAATGAAATCTGGACTTCAGTACTTGCTTGTATGGCAGAAGTTCTTCGTAAAGCAGATGTTGAACCTACTCAAGTAGAAGCAATCGGTATTACTAACCAACGCGAAACAACTGTAGTTTGGGACAAAAATACAGGCAAGCCAGTATATAACGCACTTGTTTGGCAATCTCGTCAAACAGATGGCATCTGTAAAGAGCTTCGTGAACAAGGATTAAATGATAAATTCAGAGAAAAAACAGGTCTATTAATTGACGCTTATTTCTCTGGAACAAAGGTAAAGTGGATATTAGATAACGTTGAAGGTACAAGAGAGCGTGCTGAAAACGGAGATCTATTATTCGGAACCATCGACACATGGCTTGTTTACAAACTATCTGGTGGGAAAGCTCATGTTACAGACTACTCCAATGCGTCTCGTACATTAATGTTCAATATTTATGACCTTAAGTGGGATGATGAACTTCTTGAGATCCTTACTGTACCAAAATCTATGCTTCCTGAAGTTAAGCAATCCTCTGAAGTATATGCACATACAGTAGACTACCACTTCTTCGGTCATGAAGTACCAATTGCTGGTATCGCTGGTGACCAACAAGCTGCTCTATTTGGTCAAGCTTGTTTTGAAGAAGGTATGGCTAAGAACACTTATGGAACTGGATGCTTCATGTTAATGAACACTGGTGAAAAAGGTGTACCATCTAAAAACGGTTTACTTACTACACTTGCTTGGGGCGTTGACGGAAAAGTAGAATATGCTCTTGAAGGTAGTATCTTCGTAGCTGGTTCAGCAGTTCAATGGCTTCGCGATGGTTTGAAGTTAATTGAAAGCGCTCCAGAAACGGAAGTACTTGCAGAAGCAGTTAGTTCAACAGATGGCGTATACATGGTGCCTGCATTCGTAGGTCTTGGAACTCCATACTGGGACAGTGATGCTCGTGGTGCTGTATTTGGTATCACTCGCGGAACTTCAAAAGAGCACTTCGTACGTGCAACTCTTGAGTCTTTAGCATACCAAACTAAGGACGTTCTTGATGCAATGATCATTGACTCAGGTATTGATTTAAAAGCGTTACGTGTTGATGGCGGAGCTGTAATGAATAACTTTTTAATGCAATTCCAAAGCGACATGTTAGGTGTACCTGTTGAGCGTCCTGTCGTAAATGAAACAACCGCTCTTGGTGCAGCCTACCTTGCCGGCCTTGCTGTTGGCTATTGGTCAAGCAAAGAAGAAATCGCCAAACAATGGAAAATAGAAAAAACATTCACTAACAACCTTGATACCGGAAAGCGCGACGAACTATATGCCGGATGGCAAAAAGCCGTTGAAGCTACCCGCGTATTCAAATAATACGAGCAGGTAGGGACGGTTCTCAGCAACACGACGCGTATGTCGGTACGAAGTCGCTCCCTAAAAAAGCACGGAAATATAAAATGCCCGTGAGCGAAAATCAAGCAATCTATGATTCTGCGAAAAGAGACCATAACTCTGGTCTCTTTTTTGGCAGAGAGGAAAGTATAAACTTTCCTCTCTGCATAAGTGCAACTAAGGCATTCGCCACAAAGGTTTGACGCATGCCAAGTTTTCTAAGCAATAGGAAAGAATAAAACTTTCCTATCTGCAGTAAGTATAACAAGGCACTCCCACAAAGGCTTGCACTCAAAAGTATAAGGGCTTTTAAGAAAGCAAAATACGCTTTCAAGAATCCCTTTAACGAACGCTAAGTTTACTAACATTTTTTTAGTGGAAAGATTTAGTAGGCTCTCTTTTCGCATACATATATGGTCTAGGGAGCTTACGCTTTTCTTTAAAAAATAGGAGGGGTTTCGATGAAAAAAATTATTAATGATCCAAATCAGGTAGTTCAAGACATGCTGAAGGGAATGGTTGCTGCATTTCCAAATGATGTCAAGCAACTGCCAGATACAACGGTTATTGTACGTAAAGAATCTCCTGTTGCAAATAAAGTAGGTCTAGTCAGCGGTGGAGGTAGTGGACATGAGCCTTCTCACGCTGGATATGTTGGAAAAGGGATGCTTGATGGAGCAGTAGCTGGTGAAGTTTTCACCTCTCCAACTCCTGACCAAGTATTTGAAGCAATTAAAGCAGTTGACGGCGGTGCTGGTGTGTTCTTAGTTATCAAAAACTATACTGGTGACGTGATGAACTTCGAAATGGCAGCTGAAATGGCGGAAGCAGAAGGAATTAAAGTGGCTCAAGTTGTTGTGAACGATGACGTTGCTGTAGAAAATAGTTCTTTCACCACTGGCCGTCGCGGTATAGCTGGTACTATTTTTGTTCACAAGATTGCTGGAGCAAAAGCGGAAGCCGGTGGTTCTTTAGAGGACGTCAAGACTGTAGCTGAAAAGGTTGTAGCAAACGTTCGCTCCATGGGTATGGCGCTTACTCCATGTACCATTCCAGCAGCTGGAAAACCAAGCTTTGAAATTGCTGAAAATGAAATGGAAATTGGAATGGGTATCCATGGTGAGCCTGGAATCAAGCGTAAGGAAATTGCATCAGCCAATGACATTGCTGATGAATTAGTTGCCAAAATCCTAGAAGACATTGATTATAGTGGCTCTGAAGTAGCTGTGATGATCAACGGTTTAGGATCAACTCCAGAAATGGAGCTCTTCATCCTAAATGCTCGCGTTTCCGAAATCCTTGCAGAAAAAGGAATTAAAGTTTATAAGACTTTCGTAGGTGAATACATGACATCCCTAGAAATGGCTGGTTGTTCCGTATCCCTACTAAAACTAGATGACGAACTAAAAGAACTACTAGACGCAGAAGCAGTCACACCAGCATTCCGCGCTTAGGACCTTTGGGGACAGGAACTATCAAGTCGTGTTTCTTAAACCATTTTTAGAAAAGATATTTTAACAAAAAATATCCTAAAATCGGCTATGGTAAAATAAATGGGGAATCACAGCGTGTGATTCCCCGTTATTGCATTTTTCATCAAGTCATAAAAGGAGGTTATTTTCATGCAATTGACTGTCGAACAAACTCTATCCTGGTTGGAGAAAACCAACGCGAAGATCCAAGCCAACAAAGAATACTTAACTAGCCTTGACCAAGCCATTGGTGATGGTGACCATGGCATTAATATGGCTCGCGGCTTTCAAGAAGTTATGAAAAAAGTGGAAGCGGCAAGCTATGAATCTGTTTCTGACGTACTAAAAGATGTGGCCATGACTCTTATGTCTAAGGTTGGTGGTGCATCCGGCCCACTTTACGGAACAGCATTCTTAAAGATGTCTATGGCAGTAAAAGGTACAGATCCGGTTGATAACCCTACTTTTACAAAAGGCGTTGAAGAGGCTTTAAATGGAATTCTTATGCGTGGAAAAGCTGAGGAAGGTAACAAAACCATGATTGACGTTTGGGCGCCTGTCCTTCGCTTTTTTCAAGAAAGTGAAACGGTTGATCCATCTGCCCTTGAGGAAATTGCAAAAACATCCATGGAGGCCACGAAGGATAAAAAAGCTATCAAGGGTCGTGCAGCGTATTTAGGCGATCGTTCTATCGGTCATTTGGATCCGGGGTCTGTTTCCTCCTTCTATTTATTCCAGTCTCTCTCTGAGACCCTAAAGGAGGTGGAATAAGTTGTCTTACGTAGGTCTTGTATTAATCTCTCACAGCCCTAAGGTTGTTGAGGGCATCAAAGATATTATTAGCCAGGTCATCACCGAAGTTCCTGTGGAAACAGCCGGAGGAACAGATGACAACGAAATTGGAACAAGTGTAGAAAAAATCCTGGCTGCCATTGAACGCGCGGATCACGGAAAAGGCGTCCTCTTGTTCTATGATTTGGGAAGTGCCATGATGAACGCT
Organism: Bacillaceae bacterium S4-13-56; assembly: GCA_040191315.1. Taxonomy (NCBI): domain Bacteria; kingdom Bacillati; phylum Bacillota; class Bacilli; order Caryophanales; family Bacillaceae; species Bacillaceae bacterium S4-13-56. Next base: position 24,191 of record JAWJLM010000066.1, read on the forward strand.
GAAATTGCTATCGAAATGTCAGGATCCAACCAAATCAAAGTCGCAGACGACATCCCACTCCTCGAAGGCTCCTACGTAGGAGCAGTAGAATCCAACATGGGCAAAGACATCAACCAAGTTCTAGAAGCAGTCAAAACCGCATTTACTAAAGAACGCTAACCTCCCTCCCCACAGGCTCACTAGGGCGTGT
>JAWJLM010000067.1 GCA_040191315.1 Bacillaceae bacterium S4-13-56
CTGTGACCTATACTGAGCTAGTTGGATAATCAGAAAATATAATATACCTGATGCTTTAAATCCAATTCTAGAAAACAATAAATTAGATAAGATTAAAAAAGACAAGAAACAAAAGTATATTGAATTAAAGCCAAATAAACCCCTAACGATTAAATTCGACGATGAAAGTTCTGTAACCTATACAGCCACTATTAGCGAAGAATCACCACCTTTATCTGGGGAATTTAATGCTCTCTCCACATCTGGTGCTGGAAATGTTAATTATGCTATAACGAAATCTTATGATTGGTCATTTGGTGCTGCTGATATTACTCACCATGTAGATCATAATGGTACTATATTCACAGAGTATGGAAGAGAGATTGTTTTAAGTGATGATCCGTCTGATAACTATCAAACAGCAGAAACAGCCTTTGCTTCAGTAACTCCTACATTAACACCGAGAAAGAATAATTGGACAAGCCTATATTCTATTGGAATTAGGGGGCAAGCTCGTGGGAATATAGCTTATAATATTTTTGGATGGATCCACGATACTTATTATGATTTTATATGGGAATTTGATCCTCAAAACTATGTATTTAGACATGTAAATTCTTACTAAGAATTATCAAATTTTATCAAAACAAGGACAGACAGTTAATATTGTCCTTGTTTTGATAAATTAAAGGTTTTACTATAATATTTACATAAAAGAGGTGAAATAATGGAATCTCTAGTTATTGTTCTACCGATAGCAACTGTTATGTTTGGGCTTTATTTTATTATGTTAGGTTTTTGGGAATTGAGAGAAGGTATAAATAAGAAGAAGTACATCAATTATATGTTTACTGGATTATTTTTATTATTCACAATAGCACCGTTGCTTGTTGTTTTCCTTAATTATCTAAATTTAAAAATTAACTAAGATTATGGTTTTTCTTATGATTGAATTATAGAGTGGTTACTGTTATTAATCTAATCAATTCCTTTTCTCTCCGTCAAACAGAAGGGTATTTATTAGGGCATAGTGATTTTTAAAAACTTTTATTCAGGAGAAAAAAGGAGCTATAACAAGAACTATTCGACTAAATTAACCAAAGAGGATCTCGCTTATTTTAAGATGGATAGAGAAAAAGCCGTTCAATTAGTGAAAGACTATGCTTCTAATTACAAAAGTGTGCTTCATTACAACACGTTAGGAGGTAGTTGTGTTGCTACAGCTACAAAAACTATCGACAGAATCATAAGCTCTGCTTCTTATTTAGAGAGAAATTTTATTATGCCTGATGAAATTGATATAGAAAAAGTAGCTGAATGGCTTATGAAAAATCGAGATTTAGATTGCAACCAATCTATCTTAACAATATATTTAGCTGCGTACACCAAAAAGAAGATTAATCGTTTGTATAGAGACATCAATAAAGGAATTATGAGGTATACATTTGCTAGAAATCCCTTTGATTATGAAAAAGAATGTGCCAAAAGAAAAGAAGAGGGGATAAAAGTCATTCGTGATTAAAAAATTTAAAGTTCTCTTCTGCTTCAATAAGTTTGCGTGAAATCATAATTTAAAGCACAATAGAAATGTAGAATAAATGTTTGGTATAATAAAAAAAGAACTAGAATTTCATTCTAGTTCTTTAAAAACTTTAGGAAAATAAAATAGATCAGCCCGCAATTAATGTAATTAAAGCCAATAATACCAGCATCAACGTATTCTTGAAATAAAAGAGATAGAAAAGTCATGCAAAAATCATTTACTGTTTAAAATTCAAGGATACGGTTAGCCTATGTCAGTCAATTGGAGGGTGAATGCACAAGAATGCTTGTTCTTATAATGTGATTATTCTAACTTCTTTAAAAAAGTTGACTGGATATATTACTCGATGATGCCTAATATAGCAAGAATACTAGGTTTAACATATGAAACAGGTGATAAGGAGGATTGATTCATATGTGGAGAATTGTTGGAGGAAGACTAATTCAAACCACTGATAGCACCAGAGTGAATTTTAGAACAAACATCAGCAAAGCAATTGTAGATAAATTAAACTTCATTGCAAATGAAAATGATACATATGTAAATTACTTATTAGAAACTGGACTACAAGAAGTTTTGGCACAAGATATAATTACTTTTGATAAAAAAGCGCGACCAAAAGACCGAGTACAATTTAAAACAACATACGATAAAGAATTATTAGAAGAAATTAAGATATTTGCTAAGAAAAATAAATTGAATTTCAATGATGTTATTGAATACAGTGTGAAATACATTGATGTGGAAAGCGCAAAGAAGAGGGGGCATAAATTTAGAATTGAATGACGAGATTTTATTTACACTTTTAAATAACGCCGTAACCATAATATATATTATAGGAAGTTAGAAGTTGAAATTAATATTTATCTCATTAAATAAGTAAACTTGGGATATTGAGACAGAATTTAAAATTACTTATACAGTCACTTAAGTTTCGAATTTATTTTTATCTGGATTAGATCTAATCTAATTTTAGCTGATTTAATTAGTACTTTTGATTTTATTGTGCAGATCTATATTTAATTAACTCCTATTCACATTTATACTGCTTCTTCTAAATTTCGAATTTCAATATGCATCTATATTAAGTTTCAAATGAACTAATAGATCTTTCCTCCATAATGAACATTTGTTAGTTTTTCTGTATCAATTTGATTGATAAGATTTCTCTATCTCTTTCGGACCTCCTTGGTCATTGCTATATAAAGGCTTATTAAGATCAATTTACGGAAGTCATTTTGATCCTTTTCTTAGAGTCATGAAAAATTAAAAGTAAAAGCAACCTAATTGAAAATATAACCAACTAGGTTGCTTTTATTTAGAAGAAATAAATATTTTTCTTTACCCCTTAAACATCCTAGCATTGATAGCAACAATTACCGTACTTAATGACATTAAAACGGCTCCAACGGCAGGACTTAAAACGATTCCAATAGGAAATAAAATCCCTGCTGCTAATGGTATGGTAACAATATTGTAACCTGCAGCCCACCAAAGGTTTTGAATCATTTTACGATAAGTTGATTTGGAGAGTTCTAAAATAGAGACAACATCCTCAGGGTCACTTTTCACCAAAATGACATCGGCCGTTTCCATTGCTACATCAGTTCCTGCTCCAATAGCGATCCCCAAGTCAGCATTTGCTAGTGCTGGAGCATCGTTTACACCGTCCCCTGTCATAGCGGTCTTTTGCCCGTTAGCTTTTACTTCTTTTATTTTATCTGCTTTTTCATGGGGCAATACTTCTGCAATAACATCATCTAACTTTAATTGTTTAGCTACCCATTTTGCTACTTTTTCATTATCTCCAGTAAGCATCATGGACTTTACGTTTAATTCTTTTAATCGTGTAATGGCTCTTTCAGCACTTACTCTCACCTTATCGGCAAGAGCAATCATACCGGCAAGTTCATTGTTGATTAAAACAAATACTACCGTTTTCCCCTGCTCAGATAATTCTTCAAATTGATCTTTTTTATAGGAGATATTTTGTTCTTTTATATAACCAGGACTTACAATGATAACTTCTTTTCCATTCACTATGCCTTTAATACCCTTTCCTGTCATCGATTCAAAGTCCTCTGGATCATCAAAAGATATGTCTTTTTCTTTGGCACCTTCGACAATCCCTCTTGCTATGGGATGTTCAGATTGAGCTTCAAGAGAGGCAGCCGCTTGTAGTACCTCTTCTTCTTGAAAACCTTTTTCAGTTATAATTTCAGTTACTCCAAACTTCCCTTCTGTCAATGTTCCGGTTTTATCAAATACAATTGTTTCAATTTTTCTCGCTTCTTCAAAATTAGCACGATTACGAATTAACAAGCCGCGTTTTGCCGCTAGCGCAGTGGATCTTGCTACGACTAATGGTGCGGCTAAGCCTAGAGCATGAGGGCACGCAATAACCATAACTGTTACCATTCTTTCAAGTGCATATGAAAAATCGTATCCTAATAAAAGCCAAACAACTAAAGTGGATAACCCTGCTCCAAGCGCAACATAAAATAGCCATTTAGCTGCTCGATTCGATAAATCCTGTGTTTTAGATCTGGATTCCTGAGCCTCTTTAACCATCATTACTACTTGAGAGAGGTAGCTGTCTTCCCCTGTTTTTTCAACAATTACAGTTAAGGAACCTTCCCCATTAATAGATCCACCAATGACTTGATCATCGACCTCTTTGTCCACAGGTACCGATTCACCAGTTAACATCGATTCATTAACAGAGGACTGCCCTTTCATAATTTTCCCATCAACAGGAACTTTTTCTCCTGGTTTGACCAGAACTTTATCGCTTTCCTGAAGATCAGAAACTTTCACTTCTTTCACATTTCCTTGATTATCAACCAAATGAGCATCTGATGGCATCATTTTTACAAGTTCTTCTAAGGCATTGGATGCTCCCATCACAGATCGCATTTCAATCCAATGCCCTAACAACATAATATCAATTAATGTAGCCAATTCCCAGAAAAAATTATTCCCTGCAAGACCGAAAACGGTTAATGAGCTGTAGACATAAGCAACTACTATTGCAAGCGCAATAAGAGTCATCATCCCAGGGCTTTTTTGTTTCAATTCATCTAACGACCCTGTTAAGAATGGCTTTCCTCCATAAAAAAAGATAAAAGTTGCCAAAATAAATAAGACATACATAATACCAGGAAAGCTTATTTCAAAATTTAAAAAGGATTGAATCATCGGCGATAGGATTAGTATAGGTATGGTAACGATAAGAGAAATATAAAAACGCTTTTTAAAGTCATCGATCATATGACTATGGTCGTGACCCTCATGTCCTTCATGGTGGCTATGTTCCCCATGACCTTGATGATTATGATTCTCATGATTAGATGATTGGTTTTCGTGTTCATGATGATCATGGTCTTTATGATTGTGTTCCTCAACGTGTTTAGAAGAGTGTTGTTCATGATGTAAATGGCTATGATTCTCTTCATTTCGAGAATGTTCTTTTCCATTCTTTTTATTTCCATGTTCCACTATATCACTCCTTCCTACTTTATCACTTTATACCTGTACCCTTTGTGGAAATTCATAAACAAAGGGTATTTAATTGATTTTTGAATTATTTAAATTCCATCACTTTTGCTTTCCTTTTGTTAGTATCCATTCAAAATGAAAAAATTTCAAATTCATCTCCATAAACAAACATGGATATTAAAAAAGATTAGGCTTAACCCAAGCTTCATCACTTTAACTTTTCCTTCATTCTATCGTATTCTTCTTCGCTAAGTTCCCCTCTTGCAAAACGTTCTTTTAGTATATCCATTGCATTATTCTGTACTCTGCTGTTTGAACTTCCTGTGTATGTTTTCATGAAATAAAAGCCAGCGAAAAATAACAATCCCCAAAATAATATCATCCCTATCCACATAAAAAAACCCTGGCCTCCTGCGCAATCGTTCATCCAACCCATCATAACCATCTTCTCCTTCCACTTTTAATTTATCATGTATTTTTGCAAAAAAGATGAAGAAACTTTTTATTTAGGTATTTTTATTGTAAAAGTTGATCCTTTTCCAATTTTACTTACTACATGGACTGTACCTCCATGTTTTTCCACAATTTCTTTAACTATAGAAAGTCCAAGTCCACTACCACCATAGGATCGAGACCTTGATTTTTCAATCCTAAAAAGTCGATCCCAGATAAACGGAATGTCTTTTGCTGGAATCCCTTCCCCTTGGTCTGTAATTTTCAAGACTATAACTTTATGACCTTCCACCACTGAAACCGTGACACTAGAATGTGAAGATGAATATTTCCAGGCATTATCAATTAGATTATCAATGACTTGTCGAAACCGAATAGGATCTATTTCAACTTGTAAATTATCATTACATTCTAAATTCAGTTCAATTACCTTCTCGTGGAAAGCTGGTTGAAATCTTCCAATTATTTCTTTAAGGTATTGGCACAAATTAATAGGTTCTTTTCTGATGGAAAATTCATTGTCATCTACTTTTGCTAATATAAATAAGTCCTTAACCAAAGTTGTTAAATGATTGGCTTCCTCTTGGATAATGGTTATATACTTTTGCTTGTCGTCTTCGCTTAGGTTTGGTCTTTTTAATATATCAGCATATCCTTTTAGATACGTTAAAGGAGTACGTAACTCATGAGAAATACTAGACAAAAATTCAGATCTTGTTTTTTTTAAGTGTTCCAGATCATTAGAAAGCTTTTGAATGGACTGTGCAAGCTCACCTAATTCATCCTCACGATAAATATCTAACTTTACATCATGCAAACCTTCATTTAACTTATCTGTAGCAACTTTCATTTGCATAATTGGATGAGTAATAAATCTAGATAGAAAAGTAATAGTTATAATCGAAAAAAGAACAGTGGCGCCTCCAGTTACTAAGAACAAAATTGTTAGATCAGTGATCATTTTTCGGATGGATTCCGTACCAAGGAACATAAATACATAACCTTTGGTAGAATTGTTAATTTCAATGGGAGTAGCCGTAGCAAGGTATGGCTGTGTATCCCACCTAGTTTCAATGAGAACCCCATGGTGTGTAAAAGACATATTTTTTGCCCTATTCATTAATGTTTGCATATCCCTATTTATTTCATTAGAAGCTTGTATCACTGAAAAATTATCATCGGTAATAACAACCATGGTTTCAGCAGCAGATTCCATTAAAGCTACATGACCTATTGTATTTTCATTAAAATTTTCTTCCAAAATATCACGATGATTTTTCCCACGTGATAAAAGATTATTCGTCTCACTGTTCACTCGCTCACTAGTTATAGAAATATATAAAAAGAAGAAAAGCATAGATTCAATAAGTAAAATAAAGATGACGAATAGTATGCCTAGCTTAAATGAAAGTTTTTTCATTCAAAAACCTCTTTCTTCATTGCAGGGCCTCTTTAAAAAATAGCAGCTCATTATGATACTTTCCTTAAACTGTCCATTTGTATCCAATTCCCCATACGGTTTTTAAATGGTCTTCAATTGGGAACCCAGCACTTCTGATTTTATCTCGTACATTTCGCACATGTGAATCAATCGTTCGTCCCTCAATATCTGAATCCCAGCCCCAAACTAGGTCGATTAATTCATCTCTTTCAAAAACACGATTTGGATTTTTCATCAGGAGACCAATTAGAGAAAATTCTTTTGGGGTTAGGGATATTATTTCACCTTTACACGTTAACTGATGTGTACTATTATTCCATACTAGAGAATTAAGCTCCACGACAGATCCTTTTCCCGTTCTTCTTAATAATGCTTCTATTCGAGCTAAAAGTACATGTTCATCGTAAGGTTTGGTGATATAATCATCTGCTCCTAAATTTAAACCTTTAATTACATCCTCTTTCATGTCTCTTGCAGTAACCATTATAATAGGAACATCCGTTTGTTTTTTAATCCTTTTGCATGTCTCCCAACCATCCATTTCAGGCATCATTACATCTAGCAAAATTAAATCGTAGTTATTTTGATCTATCTTATCTAGAGCAATCTTTCCTGATATTGCTTTATCACATTGATAACCCTGTGGTTCTAGATACAATTCCAACAGGTCAAGCATTCTCTGTTCATCATCTACTAATAGTATTTTGGTCATTTTTTCTTACCTCCTTCTACTAGAGGTATTATAGCAAACAAATATTGAAATTTTATGCAGAAATTAATTTTAAAAATATTCAAATCCCTGCACCCTTTCTCCATAAAGTATGGTCATAATATCAGTATCAAGGAAGGAGGTAAATCAAATGAAAAAATGGATCAGTGCTTTGCTTGTTGCAGGTGTTATTGTCGGTGGTTCAACTATGGTTTTTGCAGCAGGTAACGAAAATAAGGTTTGAAATTTTAGTAAAATGCTTCCATTTATGCAGGAAATGCATCCTGACATGTCAACCAATGAATTGCAAGAAATGTATAGAGATTGTCATGGTACTGGAGGCTCTTCCCAAAGTAATAACTTTGAAAATACAATGATGCCAACTAATATAATGAATAATTTTTAGTTGAGAAAAGGAGGCTTAATAAAAAGTATCCTTTTTTATTGAATGAATAACCCTTCTTAATATGTTTGCCATTTTCTTCACAATTTCTGCATGATTATATTTAAAATTTTTCTAGAAGGGGGATACAGTGACTAAGTATATTCTTATCTTTTTTCTTTTTTGCAGTAGCTATTATTGGTCTCGTATGGTTAAGCACAACTAATGAAAGTAGTGCATCGTTTGAAGGTGATACAGGATATAACATTGAAGAGGATATTGATCAGTTTAAAGTAATATTCGTTTATTCAGACTCAACTGAACATCATCCTATGGGTTGAAGCACTGTATTTGGCAAAATAAAAAAGAGGTAATCACCTCTTTTTTAATTGAAACGAGATATAGCAACTGTATATGCTTCAGCCTGTTCAGTTTTTGGTCCATAATACGTGATCAAAAGTGTAGGAGTTTTTTTTGCTTCTCCCTTTTCAAGATAGCGCTCAAGATCAAACGCTAAAACCTCTATCATAGTATGTTTATGAAGATCTTTTTCAGATAGATTTAATTCGGCAAATTCTGTTGAAACGATCTCAGGTGTTCTAGCAAGCTTTTTCATATAGTTTGATTGCTCAGTTTTATCCATGGAAAATTCCCACCAAGTTGTTCTTGGTTTATATTTTTGATGCCTAAAATAATCATATTTCATAAGCCCTTCAATGATTTCTTGCTTGTCCACTTTTTGTATTTCTAAAAAAGATAGGAGACGTTTAAAAAGATCCTCCAGTTGATGACCAATTCTTGACCATCCCTTTTGTTCCCAATAGTCTCCAAAAAGTTGAAAGAAATCAAATGCTGAATCAAATATGTGATCTATTAAAAATTCAACGGTATAATCCATTCGATGATCGTTCCAGTATTTTTCTAAAACATCTTCCACTCGTTTGATTCGAATGATCTCGTCAAAACTTAAGACATTATTTCCTAAAATCTCATAAGGTGATTTGTCCATAAACACATAATCATGCTCATCAGCACGATTCCTTAGTCCTGTCCCGCGCAGCATTTTTAAGAAGCCTAATTGGACCTCTTCTATCCGGAAAGTAAAAACATCATTAAAGGTTTTACGGAACGAATCATATCCTTCTTCCGGAAGTCCAGCAATTAAATCCAAATGCTGAACAATCTTCCCTCCTTCTTTAACCATCATGACCGTTCTTGTTAGCTTTTCAAAGTTTTGCCTTCTTTCCACTAATTGATTGGTTAGATCATTGGTGGACTGAACCCCAATTTCAAAACGGAATAAACCTTTAGGAGCATTTTCATTTAAAAATTCAATAACCTCAGGTCGCATGATATCAGCTGTAATTTCAAATTGAAAAACTACACCAGGTTTGTGTTCATCAATTAAAAATTGGAACATTTCAAGAGCGTAATCCCTCTTAATGTTAAAAGTACGATCAACAAACTTAACTGTTTTAGCTCCGTTTTTCATCAGAAATCTTATATCATCTTTGACTTTTTCAATTTCAAAATACCGCACTCCCACTTCAATGGACGACAAACAGAATGCGCAGGAATAAGGACATCCGCGACTTGTTTCAATATAAGTCACCCTTTTAGAGAGGTGTGGTAAGTCTTCCTCAAACCGAAACGGTGTAGGTAAGGTCTTTAAATCCAATTTGGGACGAGGTAAATTAATATTAGGCTTTCCGTTATGCATATAGGCAATTCCAGCAATTTTAGAAAAATGCTCTTCCTCTCTCTCATCTCTTATTGCCTGAAGTAAATCTTTAAAAGTAGCCTCTCCTTCCCCTGCAACAATGTAATCAACATACGGAAGTTGATCTAACCAATGAAGAACGTCATAAGAAACTTCGGGACCACCTAAAATGACTTTTATATTGGGATTTATTTTTTTAAGCATTTCTATAATAGGAATCGTTTCTTCGATATTCCATATATAACAGCTAAAGCCTATCACATCCGGTTTCTTGGAATACAGATCGGCTACAATGTTCATTACCGGATCTTTAATAGTATATTCTACATGCTCGACTGGTATCTCTGGTTCACAATAAGCTTTCAAATATCGGATGGCTAAGGATGTATGAATATATTTTGCATTTAAAGTTGTCACAATAACTTTCAAACTAAACTTCCTCTCAAATAGCATTACTTCATTTTAGCATGGTTCGATGGTTAGTTCTATCTTCTACAAATATCCATCAAAAATATTCTTTTCACCAAATTCTGTTATCACAGTATTAATTGTATTTACCACAAATTTTCTCTAATATTTGACAATTACTTCACTATATCGTTAGTAATGATAAACCAATTTAGTTTTAATTAAAGGTATATTTAAGTCAACAAAACTTTGTGTATAAATTCACATTTCATTGTTAACGAAAATTTATTGGGGTGATGAAATGAAGTTTGATCTTGTATTATTACATGCACCTAGTGTTTATGACTTTCGCAAAAATGCATTACTAGCTGGTCCTATTAGTGATGTGGTACCTTCTTCTCCAGTATTTGAGATGTACCCTATTGGTTTTACAAGTATAGCTGAATATCTAGAAAAGCATGGTATGCGTGTAAAAATCATTAATATCGCTAATCGAATGCTTACGGATGAAAGTTACGATGTGGAAAACGTTATTAAGAATATAAAAACGAAAGCTTTTGGCATCGATTTACACTGGCTTCCACACGCACATGGGAGTATTGAAATTGCTAAACTAATTAAGCGTTTCCATCCGAAAATCCCAATTATTTTTGGAGGATTATCTGCCACTTATTATCATAAGGAATTGATAGAATATCCAGAAATAGATTTTGTTATGAGAGGAGACTCTACTGAAAAATTGATGCTTCAATGGCTGAACAATGTTAAAAACTCCACACATAACTATAGAAGTATTCCTAACTTGACATGGGAAAACTCCTCAGGAGAAAAGGTATACAACCAATTAAGCCATATCCCTGATTCCCTAGATGAGTTTGATATCCCTGGGTACCGGTACGCTATTAAATCTGTTTTTAAATATCGCAGTTTACGAGATTCCATACCGTATAATGGATGGCTGCAATATCCTAATACAGCAGTTTTGACAGCAAAGGGATGTACTCAAGCATGCCTCATCTGCGGAGGATCGAAGCAATCCTATAAAGATAATTGCAAAAGAAAAACGCTCGCAACAAGGTCTCCTAAAAAGTTGGTGGAGGATATTCAATTTATTCAGAGATTTACCAGAGCACCTATCTTTATTCTTCATGATATACGTCAAGCTGGAAAGGAGTATGTCAACGAATTCTATGAACGGCTTAGTCGTATAAAGGTGAAAAATGAATTAGTTTTTGAGTTGTTCCAATATGCAAATGAAGACTATTTTGAGAAAATCGAAAAAGTTGTTCCAAAGTATAGCATTGAATTAACATTGGAATCCCATGACGAAAAACTTCGCCGCTTCAATGGAAAGTTTAACTGTACAAACGAAAAAGTCATTAAAACCTTACAATCCGCTCTTAAGCACAACTGTTCAAAAGTAGACATTTTCTTCATGTCGGGAATTCCTCGGCAAAATTACGACAGTGTTCTTCAAAATGTGGATTTTTGTGAAGAAATTCATTTGTCATGTAATGAGGACAAAAGATTATCTTATTTCATTGCTCCACTTGCTCCTTTTCTTGACCCGGCAAGTCCAGCATTTGAAAATCCCGAAAAATATGGATATAAGAAATTTTGCCATACGTTAGAGGATCATCGTAAACAAATTACTCAGCCTTCCTGGAAGTATATGCTCAGTTTCGAAACCGATTATATGACACGCGATGAAATTGTTCGTTCTACGTACGATTCAGCAAGGAAACTTAATAATTTTAAGTTAAAGTACCAACTTATCGACAAAAAGACCCATAAAGAAGTTAAAGAAAACTTAGAAAAGTCACTAGTTTATATTGATTTAATCGATGAGATTATGTCTTTACCTGATTTAAAAAGAACCATAGAATTAAAGAAATTAAAAGAAAAGATGGAGCAAGTGAACGAATATAGTATTTGTGGGAAAAATGAGTTGAAATGGGAAGTCAAAAAGAATTATGCTAATTTTCTTTCCTTGACCGTTATTGGTTTAGAACTACTGATTAGCGACAAGTTTATACTTATGAAACAACATGTAAGACAATCTGTTCAGTGGTTTCTACAACTAAGAGAAAAGCATGTTTAATGTTTTGAAAATAAAATAGGACCTCCCCTGCCGTTTAGGGAAGATCCTATTTCATTATCCCTATTAAATAGAATGGACGGCTTCTGAAACAGGAGTAGTTCCAGTTACAACTTGAAATTCTTTACCAATAGTAGAATTATTTTCGATACAATGGTAAATAACACTCGCAACATCCTCACGTGGAACTTCTCCCCGCTCCACTTTAGATGCAACTTCAACTTTCCCTATCCCTTTGTCGTTTGTTAAAGCTCCCGGATGAACAATTGTATAATCTAGATCAGTAGCCCTTAACCATTCATCTGCATAATGTTTTGCTGCAACATACGGTGCAAAAGATGGTGGTGCTGCTTGAATAGCTTCTCTTGTCGTATCAAAAGAACTAACCATGAAAAATCTTTGAACACCAGCAACTTTAGCAGCCTCAATTGTTTTTACAGCCCCGTCAAGATCAACCATAATCGTTTTATCTTTTCCAGTATGAGGACCCGAACCAGCTGTGAACACTATAGCATCTACACCTTTAGCTGCCGTAGCAATGTCATCAATATCTTTTTCAAGATCAGAAACTGCTGTTTCAGCCCCTAATTGTTCAAAATAAGAAGCTTGCTCTTCCTTGCGGATCATGGCTCTAGCCACATGATTTCCACTTTCTTGAATGAATCTAACGAGATGTTTACCAATTTGTCCATTTGCCCCGACTACGAGAATTTTCAATCTAAACACCCTTTCTTTTGTTTCCTTCTTAATCGTAAGCCTAAAAACATTCCTATGTCCAATAAATGAGTGCCAAAATTTTTAAAGTTTTGCAGTAGCTTTTTGTCCCGAAACCACTTCTGTTTTCTTATTTTCTTTCTTATTTACCACAATAATTCCAATGGCCACCATCGCAATAGCAGCTAAAATAAAGACATTTAGATTCTCACCCGGTATAAATATGGAAGATAAAACAGTCCCAGCTACGGGAACAATAAATTTATACATACTTAATGGACCCGCAGGATTATTTTTTAATAAAGAATACCAAAGGCCAAACGCTATAGCTGATAAAAACGAAGAATAAATTAAAAGTCCCCAACCTAAAGTAGTAAATACTATTGCGCCTGCACTAATTTGGGGCACACCAATAATTAACAAGATACTAGCTCCAAGACTTAACTGCCAACCAGTCACTGCAAAGGGATGAATTCCAGTTGCTAACTCTTTTGCAATAATAGTTGCAATGGCATTAGTCACTCCGGATAAAATCATATACCCTTCTCCATCCCATTGAAAACTGAAATTGAATGCCTGTCCCCAATTGGCAATGGCAATGCCTCCAAAACCTGCAAGAAGGCCTATAACTTTTTGCCAATTTAATCGATCATTTTTATAGTAATAGTGAACAAATAGTACAGTAAAGAAAGTCCCGCTTGAAGATAAGATCGCTCCTTGAATTCCCGAAACTTTTGCTAATCCATTATAAAAGAAGAAGTATTGCAAGGCAGTCTGTACTACTCCTAATATGATTAGAACAAAGAACTGCCTTCGCGTAATTAGGATTCTTCCAGGGTTTCTAATGACTAAAAATCCAAGGACTAATAATCCAGCAAGTAAAAAACGAATCCCTGCAAAAACAATTTTAGCGATAATATCATCAGGGGCCATCTGCATTTCTTCATAACTAATTTTAAGTACAGGAAAGGCACTTCCCCATAAGATTGAGCAGAACACCGCAATCCCAATGACCGACCATTTATTTTCAAATAAACTATTCAATGATGTCATCTCCTAAATTCTAGTGTAGCTAGTGAAATAATAAACAAGTAATTACTTTAATAGTCTATCATTCTATATACATTTTTCCTTACATTTTGCCTAAAATATAAAAAAGACGAGCATCAATTTTATTCCCCATAGACACTCGTCTTTTCTTCCTGTATTTTATCCTCTATATTTTATGGCCAGACCTTTTAGGAAATTCCTAGCGTAACGGTCTCCACATTCTTTGTAATTCTTATGGCCTTTTTTTCGCAATAAGGCACTCATTTCACCCTTTGTCACATTCACTCCAGCTTTTGATAAAATTTCCAGCATATCTTCACTCGTTAAAGACAAAGCAATTTTCATCTTTTTTAGAAGAATGTTATTATGACTTTCATCAGAGAACACTGGCTTTTCAAGTTGACCTGCCCTAGGTTCTTGTTTTCCCCTTTTATAAATAATGAATCCATTTAAAAATGACTCAAGCATTCTGTTATTCACTTTAACTAGAAATTCATCGTCTTCCTCGTTAGGCTTTGTAAGGATCTCCTTGATGCCCTCAATTGAAACATCAACATCCCCCAACCTAAAAATCTCTACCATTTCGGAATCTTTAATATCTAATGCATATCTCAACCGAATCAATATATCGTTGTTCGTCAAAAAATGACCTCCTCCTCTTCAACCTTAATGTTTCCTATTAATCATATAAAATAACAAATGCTTTAAAAAGCTGGTATTCAAAGGTACTTCCTTCAAAATTTCGATTGCCATACAATAGTGATCCCTCATCACTTTTCTTGCTTCTTCTTGCCTAGGAACTGTAACAAAATCGAAATATTTTTTTCATCCATTTCAGATGGCTTTCCAAGTGATGATTGGGTGCCTTCCACTTCTAGAAGATCATCCTTAAATCTGAAAAGCAATTCCAGCATGTCTAGTAAAATTTTTCAAAGCTTCCATTGTAGGCTTATCAAGTTCAGCCAAGATAAGCGGGTGAATAATGGACGCTTCAAATGCAACTCCTGTTTTATAGTGGGGCATGGTATTCAATTGTTCGATATTTAGCGATTTTCCTTTCGATTCTAGATCCATTGCTTGACCTTTGCACATATCCTGAGTTACCTGTGCAGAGTATTGTATTAACTTTAATACTACTTTTGGATCGAAAGTATCTAATGTAGCTTGTTCTTTAACTGCCTTTTGGGTTAAAAATAGTCCAGTCAATTCAGCAATAGCAAAGCTATATACCTCATGTAATGTTTTTCCGCCTCTCCTCAAACCTGCATTATCTTGAGAAGGTAAATCAACAAAAATAAGAGAAGCGGTATGCATATATTCCAACGATTTTAAAAGTGACACAATGGCTTTTCTGTCTAAACCAAGCTCCTTGACTCCCATCATCCAAGTATATATCCCATGGTACCACAGATATTAAAAATGATATTCCTTTTGTTGAGAAATAAAAAAGGCGTCATGACTTTTCATTATTAGTCATTACGCAAAACAATATTATGTAGGGGATTTCCTTCTAAAAAAGATCTCCTCTTCCCATCGATTTAAAGGGAGAGATTGGTGATTTGGTGGACCTGGATTAACTCTTGGCGCTTCTTTTGGTTTATCCTTTTGTTTAGCAGCTGAAATAAGTGAATCCTGCATAGGCTTCCACCTTATTAGCAATAAAACCATCCCTCCAATTAGGAGGCTAGCAATAGCATATGTTATCCATGGAATATAGCTATTCGTGCCTAGGTCAAGCAATCTTCCTCCTAGGAAATGACCCGTAGCTTCACCTAGTCCTGATACGACATTTGCTAATCCAAAGAAGATACCAATTAGGTTTGCTTTTGAAAGTTGTGAAATCGTACTATCCATCGTTGGTAAAAGGAGCATTTCTCCTAAGACAAAAATCGTTCCACTTATAGCTAAGCCTATAAATGAGTTGGCAAAATAGAGAAAGCCTACCCCACCACCAATCAACAAGATGCCAATAAATAGAGCAAATAAGGGGTGTACTCTACTAATTATATGCTTGGTTATTATAGTTTGAAGTAGAATAACAGTAACACTTTTAATCGTCCAAATTAATGCAACATGACCAGGGTTTTCCAACACATCCGTTGCCCTTATAGGAAGAGCTAACGCAAGTTGCGCGTATAATACCCAAATAAGGATACTTACCAAACCAAAGATTACAAACGGTTTGTTTGAAAAAACCTCTTTGTAAGCTCCCAAAGGTACTGGCTTACACTCCTCTTCTCCACACCCCTTTGGAACGAAAATCCAGCTAAGAACTGTAATTACTAAATAAGTTATTCCAGCTATCCAATAAACAATTTTTGGAGAACCAGTAATTAAAAAGAAGACAATAAGCCCCGCTGTTCCAGTACCAATATTAGCTGCAATGCCTCTAAAGGAAAAAGCAGTGGTTTGATTTTCTTTAGAGGCAATCGATGCTATAGCTGCTTTTGTAGAGGGAGCATTTAAACCATTTCCTAATCCAGCAGTGGCCACAGAAAATAAAACAGGAAGATAAGTGTCAAATAATCCAATGGAAACAAATCCAATAGCAGCAATAAAAGCTCCTCCGGATATAACAGTTCTTCTTCCAAGACGATCGGCAAGAAAACCTCCTAATATACTTCCAAATTGAAACGCAATAGCATAGGAGGCAAGGACTCCCCCAATCGTACTTAAACTTAGTCCTACACTCTCCCTAAGCATGATAGGTAAAATGGGAATAACTAAAAAAGATCCTAAGTGAGTTAAGAGAACCCCAAGAAACAATATATATAAGGATTTGTCCATTGTCTTAATGGTGTTAATCATAGGATTCCCCCCTCATTTTGTGTTCATATTTAGATTGTACTTAATAATAATTTTTACTCATATAAGCATCTTATCTACAGAATTTCGTGATAAAATGGAACATAAGATTGGAGTTAACTATGGTTAGGGGATTAATTTTTTGTGGGGTAATTTTAATCATTATTAGAGTCATCCTGGGGTTTCTTTTCGGAGGGTTTTTCTTTATTCCAATCATCTTAGGTGTTATCTTTTCTATGATCTTTTTTTCTCTTTCAACAATAATGAATAGACAAGAAGACATTTTAGTTAAGCTCTATGAACTAGAGCAAAACCAAAAGGATCCGATTTCTAAAAAGACATGTGCAAACTGCGGTTATCTACATACATCAGATTTAAAATCCTGTCCTAATTGTGGGCATAGGTAATAAATAAAAAGCAGACCCAACGACGGGTCTGCTTCGCTCTTATTCGCCTAAGTCTACATTATGGAAAACTTGTTGAACATCTTCTATATCTTCAATGGCATCAATCATTTTTTCAAACCGTGCTAGGGTATCTTCGGGAAGAGTAACATCATTCTGAGCAATCATAGAGATTTCAGCCACAGTAAACTCTGAAACTCCTGCTTGTTTGAATGCCTCTTGAACAGCGTGAAATTCATCAGGTTCTGCGTAAACAATAACTGTTCCGTCTTCTTCTACAAGATCGCGTACTTCAATATCTGCTTCCATCAAGAGTTCAAGAACCTCTTCTTCCGATTTTCCTTCTACACCGATAACAGCAGTTTCATCAAACATATAGGAAACTGATCCGCTGACTCCCATATTACCGCCATTTTTATTGAAGGCGGCTCTTACTTCAGATGCCGTACGATTTACATTATTTGTTAAAGCATCAACAATTACCATTGATCCATTTGGTCCAAAACCTTCATAACGGAGTTTATCAAAATCTTCATCTCCGCCACCTTTTGCTTTATCAATCGCTTTATCAATAATATGTTTTGGCACGTTATAAGTTTTAGCTCTTTCAAGAACAAACTTCAATGCTTGGTTTGCTTCAGGGTCTGGCTCTCCCTGTTTTGCTACTACATAAATTTCTCTACCAAATTTGGCATAGATACGACTAGTGTTTTTATCCTTAGCCGCCTTCTTTTCTTTGATATTGTTCCACTTACGACCCATAATTCCACTCTCTTTCAAAAATCTATTTTGAATTCACCATTATTCATTATACATCATATGTCTAGCTTTTTTCGACACTTTAAGGATTTTATAGGAAAGACTATTTTAATAATAATCTAGTTTACATAATAATGTTACGGGAATATAATGTATTCTACTATCTAGGTATTACAGGTAAAATAATGGCGCTTGGATTTTTTTCATTATGGTAGATGGTTTGGTGAGCAATTTTGATGTTGGTTGTTTTTCCAAGTTCTTCACCAGTATTCAGATTACGATCATATTTTGGAAAAGCGCTAGAGCTGATTTCAATACGAATCCGGTGACCTTTCTTAAACATATGCGAGGTATTCCAACAGTCAATAATGTATTTGTATGTTTCGCCTGGAGTGACAAGAGTTGGATTCCCCATGCTCTCACGAAAACGCGCACGAACCATACCGTCAGTTAACCTTTGTGCATACCCATTAGGCCACACATCGATAAGTTTCACCATAAAATCTGTATCTTTCGCACTTGTAGAAGCAAAAAGCTCCATTTTGATCGGGCCACTGACCTCCACATCCTTTTCCAATTCTTCTGTCGAGTATACAAGCACGTCATCACGGCGTTCGATAGAAGAATAATTATCTGGGCCCCCTATTTGTGCAGAGGTTGCTTCTGTGATAAATGGGACAGGATCATTAGGATCATAAGTATATTGGTCACTATCATTTCCTTTTGGCTTTCCTTGAGAAAGGAAGCCATCTCCAAATCTGCTATTCGCTCTTCCTTTACTATCGATATAGTATTTTATCCACTCTGTACGTGCTAGTGGCCATTCATGTTCATCGCGCCATTGATTGTCTCCCATTACAAACATTTTAACAGGGGGATCCTCTTTAATCCCATCGTTTTCTCCTTTTAGCCAAAGATTAAACCATCTAAGAATATAATGATTAAGATCAATTAATGAGTCTGAACCAAAGTCTAAATCACCTAATTTAGTACTTTGATTTATTTGATGTGGCCAAGGTCCCATTATCATTTTTTGGTTTTTCCTCGCAAATTCACTTGCTCCATTTGTAGCCATACCTTGAAAATTTAAAGGGGTACCAATTTGTTCATCATCATACCATCCTGAGATATGTAAAGCTGGTAAATCAATTTCATGAAATTTGTCTTGATAACTTATACGCTTCCACCAATCGTCCAGTTTAGCGTGTTTAAATTCTTCATGCCACCTGTCTAATTCAAAACCAAGCTCTTCGTCCATAGCTTCAAGTGGAAGATGCTTGTATATTTTTTCCCAATCGATAATGTCTATGTTTTGCATCACTTTCCCACTCGTCATATATAACCAGCAAATATGATGAGGGGTTGGAATACCGGTTGGCCATTCCACAAAGGGATCTGAAGGGGAGACACTTGCTGCTATAGCCTTTAGATGTGGAGGCTTTTTAAGGGCGGTCAACCATTGAATTCTACCTAAGTATGACCCTCCCATCGTTCCCACATTTCCAGAACACCACGCCTGAGATGCAACCCATTCAATTGTGTCATATCCATCATCAGCTTCCTGAAAATATGGATCAAATTCCCCTTTTGAATCACCCCTACCTCTTACATCCATATACATAACAATGAAACCATTCTTTGCAAAATATAAACCATTTTCATGCGATTTGGGTGTTCTCTTCAGATAGGGGGTTCGAACAACAATAGCTGGGAAAGTCCCCTCCCCTTTTGGGAAATACAAATCAGCTGATAGCAGAACCCCATTATGCATAGGAACTTTCATATTTCGTACAATCCTTACTTCATCCATTATGTAAACCTCCTTTTTCTATAAAATTCGAAAGGTAATGAAAGAAATCCTTTAAAACCCTAAATAAAGTTACCTCTTAGGAAAAGAGTTTTGGTAAAATAGTATTAAATTTCCAAAAATTTTAAAACTATTTCCCAATTTGGTCCGTATACCAAAGTGCAGAAAGGAAGTGAAAATGTGACAGAGCTTGCTGAACGTGTTGCACAACCACTTCTGGTGATATCTTTGATGCACCGAATGACTTA
The DNA here is from genome assembly GCA_040191315.1 of Bacillaceae bacterium S4-13-56. Classification (NCBI taxonomy): domain Bacteria; kingdom Bacillati; phylum Bacillota; class Bacilli; order Caryophanales; family Bacillaceae; species Bacillaceae bacterium S4-13-56. Next base: position 20,019 of record JAWJLM010000067.1, read on the forward strand.
TCTAAATAATGAATGACAAAAAGGAAGCTTTTGTTAGCTTCCTTCTTCATCTTTTACCAAAGTAATAGGTAACTAACAAATCCATAAATTCTATTAACATGGTCGCAAACATGCAAAATTCATACTATAATATAGGTGGGAAAAACATTCAGAATTTTCACGGATTAAGGGGGAATTAAATGAAAAGAGCTGTACAATGGGTTCCGACCCCAGAATTTAAGGAATCTACTCGCCTATTTCAGTGGATGAAGGAGCACCGAATGACTGATTACGATGAATTTCATCAATACTCCTTAGAAAACATCAGTCATTTCTGGGGAGAGGCAGAAGAAAAATTGGGGATTGAGTGGTATGAAAAATACGAAAAAGTTTTAGATTTATCTCAGGGAATCGCTTTTCCTGAATGGTATACGGATGGAAAAATGAACGTAGTCCATAACGCACTTGATAAATGGGCCCAAAATCCTGAAACAGCCAACAAACAGGCTCTCATATGGGAAGGTGATGATGGAACTTGCATCAAATACACTTTTAAAGATCTTCACCAAAAGGTGTGTGAAATTGCAGCCGGTTTACACGATCTTGGAATTCAGCGAGGAGATGTTATTACTCTATATCTTCCAATGATTCCAGAGACATTGATTGCCATGCTGGCTATCTCGAAAATTGGGGCCATCTTCTCCCCTGCTTTTTCTGGTTATAAGGCTGACGCAGTTGCTAAGCGAATCCAGGCATCCGGTGCTAGGTATTTAATAACTGCAGACGGGTTTTACAGAAGAGGCAAAAAAATAGATATGAAGAAGGAAGCAGATCTCGCAGTAAATCATTGTCCATCTATAGAGAAAGTGATAGTTGTTCATCGAACTGGAGAAATGAATCACGATACCTTTTCTAGAGATGTAGACTGGAAAAATCTCAAGAAAAATGTAAGCGATTTCAAAACAGAAGTAACTGATAGTAATGATCCATTCATGATTATTTATACTTCAGGTACTACAGGAAAACCTAAAGGTGCGTTTCATACTCACTCAGGGTTTCCTATTAAGGCTGCTTTTGATGCTGGGATTTGTATGGATGTTAAACAAGAGGACTGTTTTTTCTGGTATACCGATATGGGTTGGATGATGGGACCATTCCTGGTCTATGGTGGATTGATTAACGGTGCTACTATCGTCATGTTTGAGGGTACCCCTGACTTTCCTAATCCGGATCGGCTATGGCAGATAGTTGATCATCATAGAGTGACCCACCTAGGGATCTCCCCTACACTTGTTCGTTCGATGATGAGGTTTGGATCACAATGGATCACAAAGCATGATCTATCCTCTTTACGATTGATAGGTTCTACGGGAGAACCTTGGAATCCAGAGCCGTGGGAATGGTTGTATAAATACGCGGGAAATGGTAATATTCCTATTTTTAATTATTCTGGAGGAACGGAAATTTCTGGAGGGATTTTTGGAAATGTACTAGTTAAACCAATAACTCCAATTACCTTTAACGCTGCACTCCCTGGGATGGATGTTGGAGTAGTAGATTCGGAGGGAAAAGAAATTTTAGGTGATGTTGGAGAGTTAGTGTTACGACAACCCTGGGTTGGTATGACAAGAGGTTTTTATAAAGATAATGAACGATATGAAGAAACATACTGGAGTAGGTTTCCCAATACTTGGGTTCATGGGGATTGGGTCATTAAAGACAACAAAGGCTATTATACAATTACTGGTCGCTCAGATGATACATTAAATGTCTCAGGAAAACGATTAGGGCCAGCAGAAATTGAATCAGTTATCGTTGAACATGAAGCTGTTATTGAAGCAGGAGTGATTGGTGTCCCCCACGAAGTTAAGGGTGAGGTTCCAATAGGATTTTCAGTGTTACATCCAGATTTTAAACCAACTGAAGAATTAAAACAGGAGATTATAGAACTAACATCACAAAAGCTAGGAAAAGCATTTGCGTTAAAAAACCTTTTCTTTGTATCAGATCTACCTAAGACAAGAAATGCTAAAGTCATGCGTCGGGCCATCAAAACAGCATTTCTCCACTTAGAAGCGGGTGATATGTTTGCTCTTGAAAATGCACATGTTCTAGAAGAAATTAAAGGTCTTCAAGTTTTATAGTTGAAAAAACAGCACTGACGATTGTACACGTCAGTGCTGTTTTTGTTAGCATAATTTTTGCCATATACGACTGTTATCAGGAATTGTATGACTTTCGATGATTGCATAAGCTGCATTCGTTATAGCTTTTGGTAAGGTGTCGCTAATTTCTTTAATATTATTAAAGCTAGCTTCATTTTTTCCGTTCGTTTGAAAATGAAAACCAAACCCCTCCATCCTTTTGACAATCAACATGGCATGATCTAAATTATTTTCTGGTTGAAAATCAGATGTCTGAATAAACTCTCTTTTTTCATAATCATACCAGCGGTCCCACCTGTTCAATTTCCATCCCATAATCCGTCGTGCAATTGATTCCGATTTTCTCATCCGTCGCGCATCCCCTTTTCAATTATGTTATATAACAACTTAATTAATTGTTTTCAATTATATAACAGTATTTTATTGAATGCCAGCATTTTTTCTCAATTTTACAAATAAAAAAGCTTTAAGATAAGTTGTTCTTAAAGCTTATTCTTCTTATTAAGTTCCACAGAAGGTTCTGTAAGGCCGATCAGTTTCAGGAGGAAGTTTTGCATATTCTACCTGGGATAAATTATACTCATAAGGGTTAGCTAGGACTTCAAGAAGCTTATTCATTTCCTGAAAATCCCCTTCATTAGTCGCTTCCAATACTTCTTCAACTCTGTGATTTCTAGGAATAACGGCAGGATTATAATTTTTCATTAAATTCAAAGAAGAAGTTTTATTTTCATCTTGTCTATTTAATCTATCCTCCCATTTTTGTTTCCAGACATTAAATTCATTCAAAGAAAGACCTGAATCTTTCATATCTTCGATCGTCAATCCTTGAAAGGTGTTGGTGTAATCTGCTTTTTGATTTTTCATGATCTCTAATAGTTCTTGTATCAGTTTCTCGTCTTCAGATTCCTCATTAAAAAGCCCTATTTTAGCTCTCATACCACTCAACCAATACTTTTGATAAAGGACCAAGTATTGATCCATTTCTTGTTGAGCTAATTGAACAGCTTTCTCCTCATCTTCATGAATAAGTGGAAGAAGACTTTCTGCAAACCGAACTAGATTCCAACCACCAATTGGAGGCTGATTTTTGTACGCATAACGACCATTTCTATCAATAGAACTAAAAACGGTGTCAGGATCATACGTGTCCATAAAAGCACATGGGCCATAGTCTATGGTCTCCCCACTTATGGCCATATTATCTGTATTCATAACCCCGTGAATAAAGCCTACCAGCTGCCATTTGGAGATTAAGGAAGCTTGCCGATCAATAACAGCACGAAGGAATGATAAATAACTATTATCCTCATCATTTAATTCAGGAAAGTGCCGGTCTATTGTATAATCCGTGAGTGCCTGCAATTCTTCTACAGTAGTTCCCCACTTTTTTGCATATTGAAAAGTTCCTACTCGAATATGACTAGCAGCTACACGAGATAATACCGCTCCCGGTTGTACGGCCTCCCTATATATCGGTTCACCTGTAATTGCTACCGCTAAACTTCGTGTTGTTGGAATTCCAAGACCATACATAGCCTCACTAATGATATATTCTCTAAGCATAGGACCTAAAGCCGCACGTCCATCGCCCCCTCTAGAAAAAGGAGTAGGACCTGATCCTTTCAACTGTATATCAAATCGTTGACCCTTAGGAGTTATTTGTTCTCCTAGTAGAACTGCTCTTCCGTCTCCCAACATCGTAAAATGTCCAAATTGATGGCCCGCATAAGCTTGAGAAATTGGAAGCGAACCGTGTGGAATTTTATTGCCTACCAATATCTCAGTTCCATCTTCTTGATGTAAGGACTCTATATTTAAACCCAAAGATTCTGCCAATGCATTATTAATTATAACTACTTTGGGATCGCTTACAGGAGTTGGATTTTGTTTCTTAAAAAAAAGTTCGGGCAATTTAATGTAAGTGTTCGCAAAATTCCATCCGTTTTCTGACATTGTTTTAACCACCTTCCCTTTATCTTCCCTTATCTTTTGCCAACACAAAAAGCAATATCCTTTTACTTAATTATTTACATATTCCAAATCTCGATCAAATACGAAAGAAAATACATCTCCCCCTTGGACCATGGAAGCAAATCCATTCCATTCCCCCATTCAGGAAAGTGAAACCCCGCATTCATAGTTAGTAAGTGATAAAGAGTTATCTCGCTTTTTTGAGAATCCTTCTGTCGGAACACTAACTCTGGAAAAAATCAGAAACTGGCAGATGCACATCTTTAAAATATCCTTGATCAAAGGCGTTTCCATGAAAGGCTGATAAAACACTTTTCGTACAAGAATTGATTTTATGTTGTTTCTTTTCTATTTTTCGATTCTTGTAGTATTCAAAGATTACTTTTTCCTCTTGCATTATTACCCATCCATAAATCTTTATTTTTTCCCAAACATTTAGTAAGAAGCTTTTGATCAAGTTCTTTCATTTTCTTATTATCCATTCTACGTATAGATAAAACTCTTTTTTTATCTTAACGAATCAAGAAAAATGTACTAACCTAATCATCCTATTTGAATATGATGTTAGGGTCAAAACAAATTAAGGAGGATTTGCTTGTATGGTTAGTTATACAGATACATTAGCTAAATTTGGAATTGGAGGAGCACATCCTGGTGGACTTCAACTAACAAAACAGCTTTTAGGAGGAATAAACCCTAAAAAGGATTCATTCATCTTAGATGTTGGGTGTGGTACCGGGCAAACGATTGAGTTCATAGAATCTAACTACGATTGTTCTATTACTGGAGTTGAGCCTCACAAGGAAATGCTGGAAAAGGTCGAAAACCGTGTTAAAAAACTAGGTTTAAAATCAGAAGTAGTCATGGGGAAAGCGGAACAACTACCTTTTAAAAATCATCAGTTTCATTTCGTGTTATCGGAGTCCGTCACCGCTTTTACCGTTATAGATATGTCCTTAAAAGAGTATTATAGAGTCATACAACCTAGTGGGAAGTTAGTTATGGTCGAAATGACTTTAACGAAAAAGCTTTCCTCCCTTGCACAAAAAGAAATTCAAGATTTTTATGGAATTCCAACCTTATGTTCAGAAAATGATTGGCAAAATGCCCTAGTTAACAAAGGATTTCTTAATATAAAGTCATATGAAGCGCCTACTGAATCGTCGGTAGACGATGTAGAATTTAATACATCTTATGACTTACAAGCGTACCATTTTGATACAATGAATCAACATCAAATCTTATTAGAAAAATATAAAGATCACCTTAAGCCATATGTATATATAGCTGAAAAATAGCTGCTATATGTATTTGCTTCCTTCACGAACAGTTAACTTTGCTAAATGGTGATCATTAATCAAGTTTTTTACAGATGCGGAGTGTGTTTTTGAATACTCACAAAAGCTCCAACCAATAGCCTTTGGCATAAAAAATTCTTTACTTTTCGCATTCATTAAGATATATCGTTGTAATAATTCCTTATCTATCTTCTCCTTACGTAAAGGTGTTTTAATTCCTAAAAAAGAAAACTGGTCTTTCATATATTTCTCCATAGGAATAGCTGTCCTTTATTTTAATGCCCCATCTTCTCTACCAATAACTCCATACTATTCATTTTCTTTCCTTCTGATCAATTCCCTTGTTCCACTATACGCTATCTAGGTAAAACTAGTATAGCATTCTTTGGGGAGATTCCCCCACGAAGAAAAACCA